>CALDSV010000020.1 GCA_937924475.1 uncultured bacterium | reverse complement strand
TAACTCCTGTACTGCGCCATCCCCTTTAAATTCAAATACTTTGTTATGGCTGCCGTTAATGTGGTCTTTCCATGATCAATATGCCCTATGGTCCCTACATTTACATGCGGCTTCTTCCTCTCAAATTTTGCCTTTCCCATTATCTTCCTCCTTAAATTCTCTTAAACTTTTATTTTGTATTACCTTTTATCTTTGCAATAATCTGTTCTGTAAGATTTCTCGGGACTTCATCATAATGAGAAAATTGCATTGTATACGTACCTCTTCCCTGAGTCTTTGATCTTAAATCTGTAGCATACCCAAACATCTCAGCAAGGGGAACCATGGCTTTGATGACTTGAGCTTTGCCTCTCCTTTCCATAGACTGAACCCTTCCTCTCCTTGAGTTTAAATCTCCTATAACTTCACCCATATACTCTTCTGGTGTGACAACTTCAACATCCATAATAGGCTCAAGCAGAACAAGTTCAGCCTTTTTACAAGCTTCTTTTAACGCCATGGAACCGGCTATCTTAAATGCCATTTCTGAGGAGTCTACCTCATGATAAGAACCATCGAACAATGTAACCTTTAGGTCAACCAATGGATAACCAGCAAGAACTCCTCCCTCCATCGCCTCTACAATACCTTTTTCTACTGCAGGTATATACTCTTTTGGTATGGTTCCTCCCACTATTTTATTAACAAAATCAAAACCTTTACCTCTTTCCAATGGCTCTATCTCAATCCAAACATGACCATACTGGCCACGTCCACCTGTTTGTCTTATAAATTTACCCTCTGCCTTAGCTGGCACTTTAATGGTCTCTTTATAAGCTACTTGAGGTTTACCAACATTGGCTCCCACCTTAAATTCTCTTGTTAATCTATCCACAATTATCTCAAGATGCAATTCTCCCATCCCAGAAATAATAGTTTGACCCGTCTCTTCATTATAAGAGACCTTAAATGAAGGATCTTCTTGAGAGATTTTCTGTAGAGCTAAAGATAATTTTTCCTGATCTGCTTTAGTTTTTGGCTCTATAGCAACAGATATTACAGGTTCTGGAAATTCTATTGCCTCTAATATAATAGGATTTGCCTCATCGCAAAGTGTGTCGCCTGTAAGGGTATTTTTTAGGCCAACTACAGCAGCTATATCACCTGCACAAATCTCTTTTATCTCTTCTCGATGGTTTGCATGCATTCTAAATATTCTTGCTACTCTCTCTTTTACATTCCTTGTGGCATTATATATATAGGAACCAGAACTTATTACTCCAGAATAAACTCTTACATAGGTCAAACTTCCCATATAGGGATCTGCCATAATTTTAAAAGCAAGTGCCGCAAGAGGCTCATTATCATAAGGCTTTCTCTCAATCTCTGAGCCATCTAAAGGATTTATTCCCTTTACAGAGGGAATATCAAGAGGTGATGGCAAATAATAAACAATAGCATCCAGCAACATCTGAACGCCTTTATTTTTAAAAGCAGAACCACATAAAACGGGTGTTATTTTAAGCTGGATTGTTCCCTTTCTCAATGCTTTAATTATTTCATCAGCCGTAATCTCTTCACCAGCAAGATATTTCTCCATTAAATTATCATCTACATCGCATAATGCCTCAATCATTCTCTCTCTGTATTTTTTTGCCTCCTCAAGGTACTCAGAGGGAATTTCGTCTTCCACATATTTAGCACCTAAGGTTTCATCATCAAAATAGTAAGCTTTCATTTCAATAAGATCAATGGGACCCCTAAAGGAATCTTCTTTTCCAATAGGTATCTGAACCGGAACAGGATTTGCACCAAGCTTTTCAATCATGCTTTCCACAGCCATGTTAAAGTCTGCTCCCAGTTTATCCATTTTATTCATAAAAGCAATTCTTGGTACTCTATATTTATCTGCCTGTCTCCAGACGGTTTCACTCTGAGGCTCTACTCCAGCAGAAGCATCAAAAACTGCTACTGCTCCGTCCAGAACCCTTAAGGAACGCTCTACTTCTACGGTAAAATCTACATGGCCAGGAGTATCTATGATATTTATCTTATGACCTTTCCACTCACAGCTTGTTGCAGCTGCAGTAATGGTAATGCCTCGCTCCTGCTCTTGAGGCATCCAGTCCATAACTGCAGTACCTTCATGAACTTCTCCAATTTTATAAGTAACGCCAGTATAGTACAAGATGCGCTCTGTAGTGGTTGTTTTGCCCGCATCTATATGCGCCATAATACCAATATTTCTTGTTTTTTCCAAGGGAAATCTACTCATATCCTCCTCTAAATTACCATCTGTAGTGAGCAAAGGCTCTATTAGCTTCAGCCATTTTGTGAGTCTCTTCTCTCTTCTTTATAGATGAACCCACATTATTGTAAGCATCTAAAATTTCAGCAGCTAATCTTTCTTTCATGGTCTTTTCTTTACGTTGCCTTGCATAAGTAGTAAGCCATCTTAAAGCAAGACTAAGCCTTCTGTTGGGCCTTACTTCCATAGGAACTTGATAAGTAGCACCACCAACTCTTCTTGGTCTAACTTCGAGAATTGGCTTTATGTTCTCTATTGCTTGCTTAAAAACTTTAAGAGGATCCGTACCAGTTTTCTCTCGTATTATTTCAAAAGCACCGTAACAGATTTTTTCACTTACTGATTTCTTACCATCCTTCATAATTACATTTATAAGCTTTGAAACAAGCTTACTCTGATATTTTGGATCTGGCAAAACCTCTCTTTTTGGAACATAACCTCTTCTAGGCATCCCTTACTCCCTATTTATTTTGGTCTCTTTGTCCCATATTTGGAACGACTCTTTCTTCTATTGTTAACACCAGCGCAGTCCAAGGTTCCTCTAACAATGTGATACCTAACACCTGGTAAATCTTTTACTCTGCCACCTCTTACCAATACAATAGAATGTTCTTGTAAATTATGTCCTTCACCAGGAATATATGCAATAACTTCTACTCCATTTGTTAGCCTTACCTTTGCAACCTTGCGTAAAGCTGAATTCGGCTTTTTAGGTGTTGTTGTGTATACCCTGACGCATACCCCTCTTCTTTGAGGACAAGATTGTAATGCAGGAGATTTAGTCTTCCTCTCAACCTTTTCCCTTCCTTTTTTTACTAACTGTGCTATTGTTGGCACTTTCTCACCTCATTTTAAATAGACTAATTTTTCTTTAACAATCCTTTAACATTTATGGTCAAGACTTTTTAGTTTATCAAAAAATAAAAAAAGTGTCAACCCAAAATAAACTCAAATTTAATTTTTATTAAATTTGGGCAATAAATTTTATGAAACTATTTCTAACCGAAAATTTTTAACTCTAACTTAACTTGTTGCCTTTTAAAAGCAGCAAACA
>CALDSV010000019.1 GCA_937924475.1 uncultured bacterium | reverse complement strand
CCCCCTTTTACGGCCCTATCTTGTACTTCTTGAAAGAATGGGTAGCTTTGCCTCTCAAATTTTCTCAAAAAGTATAAAGCAGATCCAAATAGAATATTTAGGAGAAATTTCTATTTTGAATACACAGGCTTTAACTGCTGCAGCTTTAAAGGGAATACTTGATCCTATATTAGGTGAACCTGTTAATTATGTAAATGCTTCATTTATTGCAAAAGAACGAGGAATTGAAGTAAAAGAAATAAAAGGTAAAGAAGCAGGAGACTATCAAAGCTTAGTAAAAGTTGTGCTTATATCAAAAGATGAAAAAACAGTTATTGCAGGTACTTTACTAAGTAAAAAAGATCCAAGAATTGTTCAAATTAATGATATTTCCATGGAAATTATACCAGAAGGGTTTATGATTTTTATGAAAAATCATGACAGACCGGGTGTTATAGGTAATATTGGAACTCTACTTGGTAAAAATAATATAAATATCGGGCATATGCATTTTGGAAGAAAAGAAGCTGGCGGAATTGCTTATTCAGTAATAAGTATAGATACGCACTTAAGTGATGAAATAGTTGATGAAATTAAAAAACTTCCAAATGTTTTGGAAGTAAAACCTGTAAATATATCTCTTCAATAATTCAAATAAGGAGAAAGTCATATGCCTACTATTGTTATCATAGGTGCTCAATGGGGCGATGAAGGAAAAGGTAAAATTGTGGATTATTTAACAGAAAAATGCGATTATGTAGTAAGATTTCAAGGTGGTTGTAATGCTGGACATACTGTAGTGGTAGATAATGAAAAATATGTTTTACATCTAATTCCATCTGGAATACTTCACAAAGATAAAAAATGTATTATCGGTAACGGCGTTGTTCTTGATCCTTTAGGATTATTAAAAGAAATTGAAATTCTTCAAAATAAAGGAATCGAAATTAATGATAATTTGTTTATTGCTAAAAATTGTCATATAATAATGCCTTATCATATTGCAATTGAAGAGCAATCAGAAAAAAGAAAAAAAATCGGGACAACAAAAAAAGGAATAGGTCCATGTTACACTGACAAAATAGCACGAAACGGTGTAAGAGCAGTTGATCTTCTCTATCCAGAAACGCTGAGATACAAAATCAAAGCAAATCTTGAAATTTTAAATTTCCTTCTTAAAAATTTATATAATGCTGAGGAGCTTAATGAAGAAAAAATATTTAATGACTATATTTTCTATGCTGAAAAAATGAGAAAATATATAGTAGATGCTGATATTTTAATAAATAAAGCCATTGATGATCAAAGAAATGTTTTGTTTGAGGGAGCACAGGGAACTCTTCTTGATATAGATCATGGAACCTATCCTTATGTTACCTCATCAAACACAATAGCGGGGGGTGCTTGCACCGGTATTGGAGTTAGCCCCAAAAAAATAGACAAAATAATAGGTATAGTGAAGGCTTACACTACAAGAGTTGGAGAAGGTCCTTTCCCAACAGAAATAAATGATTCCCTTGGTGAAGAAATTAGAAAAAAAGGAGGAGAATACGGAGCAACAACAGGAAGACCTCGTAGATGTGGATGGCTTGATATTGTAGGATTAAGACATGCTGTGAGAATAAATGGTTTTACTGGAATAGCTATAACAAAAATTGATGTTCTCGACGGTATGGACAAACTTAAAGTATGTATCGGTTATAAATACGGAAGTGAAATTTTAGAGGATTTTCCAAAGGAAATAGAAATTCTTCAAAATTGCGTACCGATTTATGAAGAACTACCTGGTTGGAAAGAATCTACTGTTGGTATAAAAGATTATGAAAAGCTTCCTAAAAATGCAAAGAGATATTTGCAATTTATTGAAGATACATTGAAAGTAAAAATCCAGATTATTTCAACAGGACAAAAGAGAAATGAAATTATCATTAAGGAGACTCCTTTTTGATTTAATTTTTTATGAAAAATGTCCTATTTGTAATGGTAAATCTTATTGGGAAATTGCGCCTTTCTGTATTAATTGTTGGGAGAGAATTACACCTTTAGAAGTTCAAAAAATAAAAAGTGGTAACTTTAATAAATATTTTTGGAAATACATTGACACTCTCTATAGTTATTCTAATTATGAAGGGCCACTGAAAGAAATGATTCATTATTTTAAATATCATAAAATAATGAGACTGGGAAGACAATTAGGAAGACTTTTAAGTAAAATAGAAAAGCCTTCAGTTGATTTAATAATACCAGTGCCGTTACATTATAAAAAATTATTAGCACGAGAATTTAACCAATCTGCTATACTTGCAAAAGAACTATCTAAAGCTTGGAGAATTCCTGTTGCCTTTGATTGTCTCATAAAAATAAAAAATACTCAAGAACAGGCCTCTTTGAATAAATCGGAAAGAGAAAGAAATATAAAAGATGCTTTTTTTATCCAAAAAACTTTAGAAAATAAAAAAGTTGCTTTGGTAGACGATGTTATAACTACTGGAAGCACTCTGCTTGAATGCTCAAAAACATTAAAAAGATACGGCAAAGTATACGAAGTTTGCGCAATAACTTTAGCACGTGCAAACTAATCTACCCTACCCACACAGTTTTATTGAAATCAAACATTCCTTCTACAAAATGATTTGTTGTTCCTCTGTAACCAACTTTGAGCTGAGATTCTAAATTATAATACTTTAAGCAAGTGCCACATGTGAAGATTTCAACACCTTTTTCTTCTAACTTTTTTAATAATTCAATAAATTCTTCATCCAATGTGGAAAGTTTAACGGCTGTGTTCATGAGAAAAATCATATTAGGTAATTGTTTCGTTGCAAGCATAGTCTCAAAAAAAGCCTTCATTAAAACTCTTCCTAATTTTTCATCTTTGCCAATTACATCAGAGGAAACAATGACTAAGAGATCCTTCAATGCTTTCTTGTTTTCAGCCTTTATACTACAGGTATAACCTTTCACTATTTTGATTTTCCAGAAATCATTCTCCTTCATAATCTCATAATAATATCCAAATCTCTCACAATATCTTTTTAAGTTTTCCAGAGAAGCTTCATTATCAATTAATACTGTTATGAAATCTTCCTCTACTTTAGATAAAGTCTCCTCAGCAAGTATTATAGGCTTAGGGCATCCTAATCCTCTAGCGTCAACTATAGACATAAGCTAATCCTCCTTTTTAAAAATTTAACATTCCTTTTAAAAAAATTGGAAATAGACTATTTCTATGGAAAGTATGTTTTTAGGAAAAATTTTCCAATCATTATTAATCTTATGACCATTTCTTTGGATCAAGAGCATCTCTTAGAGCCTCACCAAATAAATTTATAGAGAGTACTGTTAAAAATATTGCCATACCTGGGAAGAAACTCAACCACCAAGCAACTGTTATGTAGTCTTTACCTACACTGAGAATTCCACCCCAACTGGGTTCAGGCGGTTGTATTCCCAACCCTAAAAAGCTCAAGCCGCTCTCTATTAAGATTACACTTCCTACTGCAAATGTTGCAGCTACAATTACAGGATATAGAGCATTCGGTAAAATATGATGAAATATTATTCTACCAGAGCCTGCTCCCATTGCCTTTGATGCAATAACAAATTCTCTCTCTTTTAATGAAAGCACCTCAGCTCTTACTAACCTTGCCACATCCATCCACCCAGTAAGACCTATAACTATCATTATTATGTAAATATTGGGTTCTAAAACAGCAACTATAGCAAGAATAAGAAAAAGTGTTGGAAAGGATAACATTACATCAACAAATCTCATAATCAAAGAATCAATTAAGCCCCCATAGTATCCAGCTATTAATCCTAATATTGTTCCTATACTGATAGATATTCCCATTGCAATAATCCCGACTTTTAATGAAACTCTCGCTCCGTATACTACTCTTGAAAATACATCTCTACCTAATTCATCAGTACCAAAAATATGTTCTTTTGATGGTGCCTCCAGAACTTGATAGACATTAATTTCATAAGGATCATAAGGTGCTATAACCGGTGCAAATAAAGCAGTAATACAGAGTAAAAATATAAAACAGAGGCCTAAGACAGATATTTTATTTCGCAAAATTCTTAATAATAAAATTTTAAACATCTTTTTTTACTCTGATTCTTGGATCCACTAAAAAATAAGCAATATCTGCAATTAAATTTCCTATTAGTGTTAAAAGGGCACCAATTAAGAGAATCCCCATTATTGTAGGATAATCTCTTGACATAGCTGAAGAATAAAAAAGTTGACCCATGCCAGGTATAGAAAAGATACTTTCAAAAATCACGCTTCCTCCAATAAGACCAGGAATTGCCAGTCCTAAGAGAGTTACAACGGGAAGTAAAGCATTTCTAAAAGCATGTTTCATTATTACAATTCTCTCAGGTAATCCCTTTGCTCTTGCTGTTCTTATGTAATCTTGTGATAGTACTTCAAGCATACTTGATCTTGTATATCTTGACATCCCTGCAAGCCCTGCAAAGGACATTATGATAACAGGCATAATAAGATGTTTAAAATGATCAATGATTCTTTGGCCTAAGGGTAAATTTTCTGCACCTATGCTTTGTATTCCTGAAATGGGAAGCCAACCCAAATTGACTCCAAAAATTATCATAGCTATAAGAGCAAGCCAAAAGGTTGGTATGGAAAAACCAGTAAATACAAAAATTGTAAGAACTCTGTCAAAAAGAGTTCCTGGTTTTAAGGCAGAATAAATTCCTATAGGAATTGCCATAACAAAAATCAAACAAAGGGAGAGTAAATTAAGAATAATTGTTACAGGAAGTCTCTCTTTGATTTTTTCCTTCACATCTCTTCCATCCACAAAGCTTTTACCAAGTTCTAAAGATATGACCATATCTAACCAGTTAAAGTATCGCTCGTGGATAGGTTTATCTAATCCATAAAGCTTTTTTAATGCCTCTGCAGCCTCAGGAGAGGCCTTTGGAGATATTTCCTCCTGAAATAATGCAGGAGAGCCAGGTGCAAGATTAATGACTATAAAACAAATTAAGGTTATACCCATGAGAATAGGTATCATAAGAAAAAATCTTTTTATAAGATATACCAACATAGATAAAATTTTACACTGTATTTCTGATTTTAGGGAATATCCTAATTTTAAATTCTTTCCTCTAAATCTATTATCTCTTCTTCGAAAAGGATAGATTTATCTGATTTTTTTATAGCTTCTCTTACAAGAACGCTTAATGCTCCACAACAAGGTACACTCATTCTTAACACTTTGACAGATTTGATGTTATTTAATTGAAAAATTTGCTCTAATTTCTGCAAATAAAATTTTGCATCATCAAGCTTGGGGCAAGCAATAACCAGTTTTCTTTTACCTAAAAATTTTTTATGGAATTCACTACAGCAAAAAGCCGTGCAATCAGCAGCAATTAAAAGATCAGAATCTTTTAAAAATTGTGCAGTTACAGATACAAGCCTTAATTGTATGGGCCAGTTATTTAGTTTTTTATTTTCTACAATAGGTAAACATTCACAGGAAGAAGATTGAGTATCCTTTAGGAATTTCAAATGCTTTTTTGTTGCAATCTCATCAAAAGGTTTAGCTTCCTTTTCAATAATAGAAATTGCTCCTTTTGGTCAACTTGCAATACAAGCTCCTAAACCATCACAATAAATTTCATTTATAAGCTTTGCTTTCCCATCAATTATTGCAATTGCCCCTTCTGCGCATGAATTCACACACAAACCACATCCATTGCATTTTTCTTCATTAATATAGATTAAAGGTCTCTTATGCATGATTTCATCTCCTCAAATTTTAATTTTATCTTTAGGTATTATTCCACGAAAAATAATGAGAATGATATGATTTTGATCATAAGGATTCAAGATTTTTGTATATTTGCCTCATCTCATCGCTGTACTCATTGTTCTTTTTATAAATAAAAAGAGGAGGAGCAACTTTAAGATATGGTTTACCTCCTTTTACAGCCTCAATTAGAACCATTTTTGCTTCTGTGTCTATTGTGGAATAGATAAACCTTAGATATTTTATTTCAAGGCTATATCTTGTCAATATTCTTACAATATCGATTAATCTTTCAGGAAGATGGATCATACACAGTCTCCCTTTGTGTTTGAGGCTTTTTTGAGCCACTTTTGCAATGTCCTCAATGGAGAGATTAAATTCGTGTCTCGCAAGAGCTTTTTCTTCCTTTGGACTAATCCTTCCTGTGCCAATTCTTCTAAAAGGAGGATTAGTTATAATAAGATCATAGTTTTTTCCTATAAAGTTTTTTCCATCAATACAAAAAATTTCTACTCTATCGGCTAATTTATTTAATTCAATGTTTTTTTTAGCTAATGTTGCAAGTTCCGGTTGAATTTCGATTAATTCTACCTTGCTTTCAGGATATCTTTTAGCTATAATTATTCCTATAATTCCTGTTCCTGCACCTAAATCCACTACCTTATTCAATTTTTTAAAGTTTATAAAATTTGCCAATATTATTGAATCTACAGTGAAACGATAGCCTTCAAGGGGTTGGCAAATTTTTAGATTACCTATAGAATCAACAGTAAAACTCTGCATCAAGATATTATAGAAATTTTTTAAATTTTACAAATAAAAATGGAGGTGAAGGGATTCGAACCCACGACCTCCTGCGTGCAAAGCAGGCGCTCTCCCAACTGAGCTACACCCCCATTTGTAGCATGGGCCTAGTTGGAATCGAACCAACCACCTCACCCTTATCAGGGGTGCGCTCTAACCTACTGAGCTATAGGCCCATAGACATTTTAAAATAACTGAAAATAATGAATTTTGTCAATATTTATATTTTTCTACAAAAATCTCAACTTATCCATTTTAAAGGATCATCGAATATAATGAGATTTCTATTGTTGCCTTTTGTTCTCCGAATTTTAAAATTAAAGTTGAAAAATGTTATTTAAATTTTGTATAATGTGACGTCATGCCATTGTTTCAAAATAAAGAAGAGATAAAGAGAATAATTGAAGCTATACTCTTTATCTCAGAAAAACCCATATCAAAAAACTTTTTTTCTTCTTTCTTTAATATTTCTGAGAGAGAGATAGAATCAATTTTTGATGAATTAATGAGTGAATATAAACTAAGGGAATCAGGTATCTTGATTATTGAAACAGACGCCAGCTATCATATGGTAACAAATCCAAAATATTTTGAATGGATAAGTCTTTTTAAAAATATCACATTAAACCATAAAATTTCTGAGCAAGCTTTGGAGACACTTGCAATTGTAGCATATAAACAACCTATTACTAAAGCTGAAATTGAAAAAATTAGAGGTGTAAACTCTGATTATGCTCTTAAAACTTTGATAGAAAAAAAACTTATTAAAATAGTTGGTAAAAAAGAAATTCCCGGAAGACCTTTTCTTTATGGAACAACAAAGGAGTTTTTAAAACTTTTTGGTATTACAAATTTAAAAGAATTACCTAAATTAGAAGAATTTCAAAAAATTAATGTTGCTTAAGGAGGTGCAGTATGCGAAAGATTTTTTATATATTTATTATTCTACTCTTACCCTTAACTGCTTTTGGTGAAACTTACACAATAAAAAAGGGGGATAACCTATGGAAAATTTCAAAAAAATTTAATATTCCTGTTGATGACATAAAAAAAGCTAATAATTTAAAAATGGAAAATCTTCAAGTAGGTATGACAATAGAGATACCTACAAAAAAAGCAAAAAAATTAAAAGAGATAAATACAGTTAAAGCTCCTGAGGCAAATAATAAATATCATACAGTAAAAAAAGGAGACAATCTTTATAGAATAGCTAAAAGATATAGCATTTCTATAGAAGAGTTGAAGAGATTAAATAACATTAGAGATAATAAGTTGAGCGTAGGCCAGAAATTAATAGTAAAGAAAATAGAACAACCAAGAGAAAACCTATCATTAAGAGCTGATGAAAAAGTGCCTATATTGGCCGCAGCTAAACTAGATCATGAAACAAAATTAGATGAAATTGAAAATCTTAAGGCTAATGAAGAAATATCAAATTTAAATATTACTGACAGGATCCTCCTGTTCGCTAAAAAAATGCTTCATTTACCCTATAGATTTGGTGGTAATGGATTCACCGGACTTGATTGCTCATTCTTCGTTAAAAAAGTATATTCTATGGTGGGAATTGAACTTCCAAGAAGTGCCAGAGAGCAGTTTGCTCAAGGAATTGCCATCTCAAAGGATGAACTAATGCCGGGTGATCTGGTATTTTTTAGAACTTATGCAAAATTTCCCTCTCATGTAGGCATATATATTGGAGACAATCTTTTTATTCATGCTTCTTCCAGATCAAAAAAAGTTACTATTGATAGTTTAGAAGCTCCTTATTATGTCTCAAGATTTATAGGAGCTAAAAGAATTCTTGATATTGATAAAGATAGTCTAACAACGGCAATAAAGCAAGCTGAAGAAAAAACCAATTAATTCTTATAAATTATTTTCCCCATATCTCTAATATCATAACCACCCAGTTTTTTAACAGCCCTTCTAAATTCTTCATCTTCCCTTATAATGAAAATCAAGGCTTCAATAATTGTGAGATCCAAAAATTCATTGGGAATTAATAAATCATACCTTTCTTCAGCTAAAGGAATAAAGTCAAGTCCAAGGGCTTGTGCAGCAGAGAGAATACCAAGCCCAACATCAGCTCTTCCTGTTAAGACAGCTGATGCTACTCCCATATGTGTATATTCTTCTCTTTCGTATCCTTTTATTGCAGCAGGAGAAATTCCTGCTTCTTTTAGATGTTTATCCAACAAAAGTCTCGTGCCAGATCCTGCCTGTCTGTTAATGAATATAATATCTTCTCTTGCAAGATCTTCAAAACTTTTGATATTTTTTGGATTTCCTTTTTTCACTATGAGTCCTTGAAGGCGATAAACAAGATTTATAAGTAAAACCTTTTTCTCAGGCATTAGTCGATTTATGAAGGGTATATTATATTGTCCTGTTTCTTCATCGAGAAGATGAGTTCCAGCTACATGAGCTTCGCCTTTTTTTATCGCTACAAGCCCGCCCATGGATCCTACATGGGCTGAAGAAAGTGTAAAATGGGGATATCGTTTTCTTAAGAAGTTATAAAGAATATCCAGAGTATTATCATGACTACCAATACATACAATTGTATTATCAATTTCTTCCTTTGTTCGCCATAAAATAACGTTAATTTCTTTACCTTGAGAAAAACCTTCTGAGCCTTCTGGTATAACTATATATCCATCTGCCCTAACAACAGACATCAAGAGTCCCGCTCCCCTTCCCATAGGAGTAACGATATATTTTTGCCCTACCCTACCTACCTTCACCCTTACAAATTCATCTACTCCGATAGGCGACGCTATCTGTCTTGAAAGTATTGCTTTAATTTTTTCTTCTTTTATCATTGAAATTCCCAGATAATACTCAATTAACGGTTTAACAAAAAGTTCAAAACAAAGAAAAGCTGAAACAGGATAGCCAGGTATACCCAAAATTGGTTTATTATTAATAAATGAGGCAATAAAGGGTTTGCCTGGTTTTATAGATACACCATTTATTATTACTTCTCCCAAATCACTTAATACTTTAAAAGTAAAATCTTCTTTTCCATATCCAGAACCAGCATTAAGTAGCACCATGTGACAATCTTCAAGAGCTTCTAAAATGGTTTTTTTAATTAAGTTTTCATCATCTTTACAAATGGGATATACTTTAGCAGTAGCACCTATTTTAGTAATCAATCCACTTAATACAGCAGAATTATATTCTATAAGTTCAGGAGGAATGGGTATTCTCTCATTAAGTTCTTCGATTTCAATTAGCTCAGAACCAGTAGGAATAATACCTACAAGAGGTTTCTTGCGTACGCTTATTTTTGTTATTCCGCTGGCAAGCATGGCTCCTATATCAACGGGACGAACAATGTGACTTTCAGGTATAATAAGTTCTGTTGCTACAATATCTTCACCAATAGGTCTTATATTATTATAGGGAGGCACAGAGGAATAAATTTCTATATATCCCTCTCTAATATTTACATCCTCAATGGGTATAACAGCATCAAATCCTTCAGGCAAAGGATCTCCTGTTTCAATCCAAAAGGCCTGGACACCAATTTTAAGCTTCACTGGTTGTCTTTCAGTAGCTAAAAAAGTATCTTTTGCTCTTACTGCATATCCATCCATTGCAGAAGAGTGAAAATAAGGAGAGGAAAATTTTGCAAAAACAGCTTGAGCAGTTACTCTATCTAAGGCTTCTTTTACAGGAATTTCTTCACTCTCAATAGGAAAAGAGACTTTTTCTTTGAACTTCTCAAATAGTATTTCTTTTGCTTTTGAGAGGCTTAGAAGTTCATGAAAAAATTTTTTACCACTCATAATTCAATATTTTTGATTCCAATAATATTGGGAGATCTTCTTATGTATCCTTTCCTTTGAACAACTATGTCAAGCGGTAAGCTTATAAGATCAATCAAGAAGGAATCTCTATATTTAATGTAGTGGTTTTCTCTAAAACTTTTTATATAAGTATTACATTCAAGACAATACTCTGCTCTTATTTCTTCATCATCAAGAAGTATTTCTATTTTATCAGGATTTTTATTAAAACAATAGGGACAACCAATGCGATAGAAACTCCCACCGTGTTCACAAAGAGGGCAAATAATTATTCTTTCATTGTTCTCTGTAATCATTGAAAGGGAAGCATCATTTCCACAAATTGGACATTTCCCAGTATCCATAAAAGAAGCTTGCTGTCCTTCTTTTCTTAAAAAGACAAAGAAGGGTTTACTAATAATAAATAACATTCTATCAATTTCTTCTTTCGTAAGTTCTTCGCTCTGTATTGAGAGACTCCAAATACTCTCTGGTTTATCAAAAGGATTCTTAGAGATTTTTATTATTTCATCTTTTAAAAAAGATAAGGATTCAAAAGGAATACTAAAAACATTTGAAAAATTTTTCAATACTACATCTAATAAATCAGTTGAATTTTCAAGTTTTATCTGTTCTCTTTGAACTTTACAGTCATCTACAAATTGTCTTATTTTTCTGTAGAGTTCCAGAGGGCTTTCTAAATGAGGTTTTTCTTTTATTATCTCTTCAATCTTCATAATTCCTCCAAATTAATCTTAATGATGCCTCCAAATTTCATGGAATTTCAGGTACTTTTATTTTAATATCTTCACCGCTCAATGCTTCCACTAAGAAAGTTTTCAATGCCTTTTTTTCATCTTCTTTCAAATTAAGAGGTTTTAAAACTTTATTTCCTTTTCCTCCTCCTTTGTCAAAGAAATCAATAACCTCATCAAGGGTTTTAAAAATACCATTATGCATATATGGAGCAGTTTTAGCAATCTCTCTTAAAGTAGGAGTTTTGAAAGCTTTATAGTCTTCTTTTTTCTTTGTTTTAAAATATCTTCCAAGATCTTCTTTAACATTCATATAATCTGGATAATGATTTATCTTTGCAATGTATCTTCTTGTCACGATAAATTTATCTTCTTCTACATACTTTGGATTTTCTGGAACCATGAGTGCGTGAAATTTCTGATCAGAAAGATAAGAACCATGATGGCATTGAATGCATTTCCCTTTTCCTGTAAAGATTTCTAATCCTTTTTTTGCTTCATCAGTGAGAGCATTTTTATCACCTTTTAAATATCTATCAATAGGTGCATTTTTTGATATTAGAGTTCTTTCAAAAGCAGCTAAAGCTTTTGCTATTAGCTTAATGTTTATCTCTTGACCAAAAATTTTTTTGAAAGCTTCACTGTATTCAGGGACAATTCTAATTTCCTCTTCTAAAAAATCAAGATTTTGATTCATCTCAAAGGGTGACATAATAGGGAATTCAGCTTGTTGTTCAAGAGTTTTAGCTCTTCCGTCCCAAAATAAATACCTTGCGTAAGCTATATTGATTAGAGTAGGAGCATTTCTAAAGTTTCTTGTAGTAGGATAGCTAAGAGAAATTTCAGATGAATCAGTAAAGGCTTTTTCAGGATCATGGCAACTAGCGCAACTTGTGGTACCATCACCTGAGAGCCTTCGATCAAAAAAAAGTTTTTTCCCAAGCTCAATTTTCTCTTTTGTTAAGGGATTATCCTTGGGTATAGGAGGTTCTGTTAAGTATTCCAACTTTTTCTTTTTTTCTGCTTCTGAGGAATTAATAATGAAAAAAATTAATATAAATACAAAAAAAATCAAAAAACTATTTCTTTTTAACATTTTCAAGCTCTTTGAAAATTATACTTTTAAAATAATCTGCATCTCTTACTCCCAGAACCTTTATGCCATTAATGTAAAAAGCAGGCGTAACATATAAATCAAGCTCTTTTGCAAGTTTTAAATCCCTTTCTATAATATCAGATCCTTTCATATTGTCTATTGCCTCAATAAATTTATAAATATCTAAATTCAATTCTTTAGCATAATTTATCAAAGAGTCTCTATCAAGCTTTGGAGATTTTTTTAATAACAATTCATGCATTTCTGAAAACTTTCCTTGTCTCCATGCTTCAACAGCTGCTTCTGCAGCAATCCGTGCATAATCCCTATATCTATAGGGAAAAAATTTAATAACTAATTTAATTTTCCCTTCTAATTCTTTTTCTTTAAGTAAACCATCAATGGTCGGACCGACCTCAACGCAATGAGGTCATTGATAATCAATAAATTCAATTATTGTAACAGGAGCTGTCTCATTTCCAAGAAAAGGAGAATTTTCTACAGGTAAATTATACCTTACTTCAGCTGCCCATAAATTAGATACAGTAAAGATTAAAAAAAATATTAATACTAAAATTTTTTCTCTCATAGTAAACTCCTTCCTTTTCTCAATGCCCCCTGCAGGAATCGAACCTGCGACACCAGGTTTAGGAAACCTGTGCTCTATCCTACTGAGCTAAGGGGGCAACTGCTTCAACCTTGAACCATTCTATTATAAAAATTATAACACATAACATTCCTAAATATGCATCATAATTATTTGATGCAATCCTATTGTAACTTTTTCTACTATGAAAATTTACATAGCCACTTCATTAAGATGTGCTTCTTCTGAAAATCTATTGATAAATTTAGAAAAAAATTATTAAAATTTTTATTAAAATTTGAGGAGAGGTTAAAGTTTGGTATTAGTTAAAAATGCCATGACAAGTAATGTATTTCAAATATCCTCAGAAAGTTCTATTTCTGATTTAATTAAAATTCTATCACAAAGAGGAGTTGGTAGTGTTATTGTAGTAAATGAAAATCAAAATCCAGTTCAAATCATAACCTTAAGAGACATCCCAAAAATTTATTCTACTGATTTAAAAGGTGACAAAATTGAAAACTTGTTGTCCTTTTTAAATAAAACAGAAAAAAATCTTTTAACTATAAAATCTAATCAATCTTTAATTGTAGCTATGAATTTAATGAATAAACATAATATTAGTCACTTACCAGTTGTGAATAAAGATAAAAAATTAGTAGGAATTTTAAGTATGAGAGATTTACTAAGACATTTTCCAGCAGTTGTATTTACTGATTCTCTCACAAGAATCAATAACAGGATGTATCTTGATATAATAAAATCAAAGATTGAAAATATCAAAACAAAAATAGGAATTCTAATGATAGATATAGATAATTTTAAAATTATCAACGATAAGTATGGCCATTTAGTAGGTGATTTAGTCTTGAAAAAAGTTGCCAAATCCATTAAATTTTCTATAAAAAGTTATGATGAATTAATTAGATATGGAGGAGAAGAATTTTTAGCAATTCTCTATCGATGTGATGAGAAAAATTTACCACTAATTGCAGAGAGAATTAGGACTAAGATAAAAGAAATCAGATTCAAAAAATTACTTGATTTATCTATTACAGTAAGTATCGGAGGATATGTGAAGGATTTAAAAGACAGTATAAGTATATATGAAAGTATTAAAAAAGCAGATGAGGCCATGTATAAGGCAAAAAAAGCAGGCAAAGATTGCTTTATTTTATGGAAAAAGACAACCTAATTAATATTTCTATAAAAACTGATATATTAACTGAAGTCCTTAACAACATAAGTGACAATCTTTCCATATTAGATGAAGTTGGAAATGTGATATGGGCAAATAGCTCATATATTCGTAGATTGGGTAAAAATTTTAAAGATATTACAGGCCAAAAATGTTATGCTTTATGGCATAATTTGAATTCTCCCTGTAGTAACTGTCCTTGCTTTAAAGCTTTTAAGACAAAAAAAATTGAAATTTATGAGAAAACTACACCAGAGCAAAGGCATTTTCTTCTAATTGCAATTCCCTTTAAGACAAAGTATAACAAAAAACTTGTTTTTGAAATAGGTAGAGAAATAACAGAAAAAAAAATAATTGAAAAATATGTAGAATTTATTCAAATGAAAGCCTTTACAAATATTGTAAACGAATTATGCCACCAATTAAAGAATATCTTTACAGGCATATATGGTTTTGCCCAATTATTAAAAGAAGATATTCAAAATGAGAAGGCTCATAAAAGATTAAATTCCCTAATGAATTCTATTAAAAAAGGAAATGATTTTTTAAAAGCCTTAGAAAAATTTAGAAGGGTTGATACGGAAAATAAAATTTTTGACTTAAATTACCTCCTCATATCCATGGAAGACTCCCTCAAAGAGATCATTGATAATGAGAATATTAAACTTAAAATCTCGCCTTATGTTAAGCCTTGTTTAATAAATTTTGACCCTATTCTGATTAGAGAGGTGTTAATTGAACTTACGAAAAATGCTAAATTTGCTATATTGGATAAAGGTACAATAGAAATTAAATTGGAAAAAGTAAATTCAGAGGTGATTTTAACTATTGAAGATACTGGTAAAGGAATGACTGAAGAGGATATAAAAAAGTGTTTCGAACCTTTTTTTACATCAGATCCTCGCAAATTTGGTTTAGGCTTAACTATAGTAAAAAACATTGTCGAAAAAATGAACGGATGGATAGAAATAAATAGTTATCCAAATGTAGGAACAAAAGTTAAAATTTATTTCCCTGAAGTTACTTTACCACAAGAACTGGACATTTAGAATACTCTACCACTTTGGCTGAGACGCTACCAATTAAGAATTTTTTAGTTCCGTGTTTTCCATGCGAACCAGTGACAATAAGATCTACTTTCATTTTATGGGCTGTTTCAAGAATTTTTTCTGCAGGATCACCCTGTCTTACTAAAAATTTAATCTCTATAGGTTTTCCTGATAGAGATTTCCTTATTTTTTCCATAGTTTCTTCTGTTTCTCTTGTTAGAACTTCTGTAATTCTCTGCCTGTCTGCGTCAGATAACTCTGTTAAATAGAGTTCAGGCACCACAGCTAATACAGTAAGTGAAGCATTCATGCTTAAGGCAATTTCAAGAGCTTTTCTTAAGGCCTTGTCTGATGCCTTTGAACCATCATGGGCTACAAGAATTCTTTGCATTTTGTCCTCCTAAATTTATATCTTTATGTTTTTTAATAATTCTCGATTTTCTAAGTACCAATTAACAGTCTTTTGTATACCCTCTTCAATAGATACTTTTGGTTGCCACCCAATATATTTTTTTGCCTCAGAAATATCAGCCCATGTGGCATAGATATCTGCAGGATGTCTCGTTTCCCATTGAATTTTTGCTTTTTTCTTAAGCAGCTCCTCAATTAAATTTATTACATAAATAAGTTCCACTGGCCTATCATTACCGAGATTTAAAACTTTATATCCTTCAAGATTTAAACATAAAGAGGTTGCTTCAGCAATATCTTCTACATAGGTGAAATCTCTTTTCTGCTTACCATCTCCATAAACAATTATTGATTCACCTATGTCTATTTTTCTTATAAAACGAAATATACTCATGTCTGGTCTTCCAAAGGGACCGTAAACTGTAAAGTATCTTGGGATTATTGTGTTAATGTTATATAAGTAATGATAACAATAACAAAATAATTCAGCTGATTTTTTGGAAGCAGGATAGGGAGCTAATGGTTTATCAGTAAAATCTGATACTTTAAATGGCATTTTGTCATTATCACCATAGACACTGGAAGTGGAGGCTAATACGAATACTTTTATATTATGGTCTTTGGCAACTTCAAGTAGATTTATGGTTCCTTTTACGTTAGTATCCAAATATCCCCATGGATTCTCTACTGAAGCTCTCACTCCTGCTCTTGCAGCAAGATTTATTATTCCATCAATTTTGTGAGTAGCAAAAATTTTTATTAAAGTTGATCTATTTTCAATGTTTGCCTTGTAAAAAAAGAATTTTTCAAATTTTTTAAGGTTATTCAATCTTAGTTTTTTTATTTTAGGATCGTAGTAATTGTTAATATTATCTATGCCTATTACCGTTAACCCTTTTTTTAAAAGGAGTTTACAAGTTGCCCATCCTATAAAGCCAGCACTTCCTGTTACTAAAATTGTTTTCATAGTTTATTATTTTAACATAAATAACTATTTTCTTTGTTTGATTTTTATTTCCAAAGGTGTATATTTGAAAGCAAAAGTCTCTCTTAAAATTTTTTCAACAAATTTTATATGATGAGATTTAACAGCTGATTCATCGTTGACAAAAATTACAAAAGTTGGAGGAGCAATGCTTACCTGAGTAAGGTAGAAAAATCTCAAATCTTTCCCACCTGAAGATAAAACAACATCCTTGAGTTTTTCTGAGAAAAGACGATTCAACTCTGCAGTGGATATTCTTTTTTGATATTCTTTTAAAATTTCTTCAACCAAGGGGAATATTTTTGTTAATCTTGTTTTTTCTAAAGCAGAAACTTTTAAAAAAGGAGCATAATCAACGAACCAAAGTTTTCTCTTAATTTCCTGGGAAAAATATTTAGCTTTTTTGTCTCTTTCCTCCAGAGGTATCAAGTCCCATTTATTTATAAGTATTATTAACCCTTTTTTTTGCTCTGCTATCATGCCTGCTATTTTTTGATCCTGATTCACAATTCCCTCTGTAGCATCAATAACAAGAACCACAATATGAGCTCTTTCTATGCTCTTTAATGCTTTAAAATATGCAAGTTTTTCAATATAAATTTCTTGGGAAATTTCTTTTTTGTAGTAAGAAAGTTTTTTTATTCCTGCTGTATCGATTATCAAATATTTCTTCCCATAATATTTACAAATTGTATCAATAGAATCTCTTGTTGTTCCTGGTATGGAACTGACAATCATTCTTTTTTTGCCGAGTAAAGAATTAATGATTGTTGATTTGCCTACATTGGGCCTTCCTACAATAGCTATTTTGGGGATTTCTTCTTCCTGTGGAAGTTGAGATTTTTCTGCAGGAATTTTTTCAATAATTATGTCTATAAGTTCATCTAAGCCATATCCTGTTATGGCAGAAACAGCAATAAGATCATTGCCTATTTTGTAAAATTCATAAATTCTGTTTAATTTTGAAGGATCATCAATTTTATTTATTACCCAAAGTATATCTTTTCCCTTCTTTTGTAATTTTCTGGCAATTTCAATATCATCTGGAATTAATCCATCTTTTCCATCAAGAAGATGAATAATTAAATCAGCTTCAGAAATTGCTATTTCTATTTGTTCAAGTACTTGTTTTTCGATTATATCCTTTGCTTTTTCTTCAGCGAAAAAACCACCAGTGTCTACGACAATAAATTCTTTATTATCCCATTTTGCCTTTCCATAGTTAACATCTCTTGTCACTCCTGGAAGTTTATCAGTAATTGCCTTAATTTTTTCATCTTTCTTTATTAATCTATTAAAAAGTGTTGATTTCCCAGCATTCGGTCTCCCTACTATAACTACTGTAAACATTTTAACTCCTTTTAATTTTATGAAATTTCTTTTGGTAGAGGAATTCCCAAGGATTTTATTTTTTTATAAAGATTGCTTCTTTCAAGTCCTATTATTTCAGCAGTTTTTGTTATGTTCCAACTATTTTCTTTTAATTTTCTTAAAATAAATTCCCTTTCGAAAGCATCTCTTGCTTCCTTTAGAGAATTAAATTGGAAATACTTTTCGTCTGAAGCATCTTTTCTAATAATGCCTGCTGATTCAATTTGTTGGGCATCAATAACCTCTGATACTGTCATAATCATTAATCGCTCTATAGCATTTTTTAATTCCCTTACATTTCCGGGCCAGTCATATTTCTGAAGAATTTTTATAGCGTTATCTGTTAATATCTTTTTTTTCCACCCCTTTTCTCTTACAAATTCAGATATAAAATAATTAGCAAGATCAGGTATATCCTCTTTTCTGTCTCTTAGTGCAGGGATATTAATAGGAATCACATTTAATCTGTAATAGAGATCTTCACGGAAATTTCCCTTTTTAATCTCCTCAAAGAGGTCCTTATTTGTAGCTGATATGATTCTTACGTTAACTTTTATATCCTTTGTACCTCCTACTCTTTGAAATTTTTGAGTTTCTATAACTCTGAGTAATTTTGCCTGAGTAAGAATAGACATGTCACCTATTTCATCAAGAAAAAGAGTTCCACCATCGGCTAATTCAAATTTACCGATCTTTTTATCTATTGCTCCTGTAAATGCTCCTTTTTCGTGCCCAAAGAGCTCACTTTCGATGAGTTCTTGAGGAATAGCAGCGCAATTTACTTCCACAAAAGGCGCACTTTTTCTATCGCTGAGGGAATGTATTGTCCTTGCTACAACTTCTTTACCGGTGCCAGATTCACCAAGAATTAATACCCTTGAATCTCCTTTAGCAATCAGAGCTATCTTTTCTTTTAATTCTCTCATTTTTGGAGAATTACCTATCAATTCATATCTTTTTAATAGAGTACTCTTAAGTTTGATATTCTCACTCTCGAGTTTTTTAAACTGTAAAGCTCTTTCTGCAGTAAGAATAATCCTGTCAATAGATAAAGGTTTCTCAAGAAAATCAAAGGCTCCTAATTTGACTGCCTGAACTGCTAATTCTATTTTCCCATGACCTGAAATCATTATTATAGGTATTTCGCTATGTTTTTCTTTTATACATTTTAGGACATCAATTCCACTCATTCCTGGCAGCCATACATCAAGAAAAACAAGATCTATCGTTTCTTTATCTAATATCTCAAGAGCATTTTTACCATCTTCGCAAACAAATGTGTAGTATCCTTCATCTTGCAAAATTTCTGATACAGTATCAAGAATTCCCTTTTCGTCATCAACGATTAAGATTTTTTCTTTCACAAAGGCACCTCTATTATAAATACAGTTCCATGAGGTTTATTATCCTTCACATAAATTTTTCCACCATGTTCTGTTACAATTTTTCTTGCAATCGCAAGTCCTAACCCAGTTCCTTCTTTACTTTTAGAAAAATATGGAAGAAATAATTTTTCTTTAGTTTCATCATCAATACCTGGTCCATTGTCTGCTACTTCAATTATAAGACTATTATTTAGTTTAACAGATATTGTAATTTCACCTTTACCATTCATTGCTTGTATGGCATTGTCTATTATGTTAACAAGAACTCTTTTGAATTCTTGAGGATCCAAGTAAACTTCTCTTATATCTTCGTTGATAGAGGTATGAATTGAAACATTTTTATATCCTCTGTATAATTCTATTACCTCTTCAATTAAAGATACAGGATTGACGAGCTCCTTTTTAATTTCTGGTAATTTCCCAAATCTTTGAAAAGAATTTATAAGAGTTTTGAGTGATTCCACTTCTGAAATTATTATTTTTGTTGATTTTTCGAAGACTTTGTCGAAATCTTCATCTTTATTTTTCCATTTTTTAATTAATCTTTCAGTGGCTAATTTAATGGGAGTGAGAGGATTTTTTATTTCATGAGCTAAACGCCTTGCTACCTCTTCCCATGCCATTGCCTTTTGTGCTTTGACAATTTCTGTAATATCATCGAAAACTACCATAATGCCTGATGCTGAGTCTTCTGAGCTATCTCTTAAAGAGAGTATTCTTGCCTTTATAATCTTATTTTGCTCTCTTATTGTAACATTCAAGTTTCTTTCAATTTCATATATTCGCTCCTGAGAAATTTTTTTAATGAACTCTTTCAACTCGTCAGAAGTGATGTAATTAAGGATATTTTCGTAATGCTTATTTTCAATATCTTCTTTCTTGAGTTGTAAAATTTTTTCACCTGCTTTATTGATTGTCAATATTACTCCTTTGTTGTCAATAAAGATGATTCCGGAAATTATGTTTGATAAAATTCTCTCAAGAAGCGTATTTCTCTCTTCAAGTTGTATATAAGCTTTATCAAGCTTTTCAATCATTTCATTAAAGGAATTGACAAGTAATCCAATTTCATCTGAACTCTTAGTTAGGATTTTTACTTTAAGATCACCTTTAGCTACCCTATTTGTTGCTTGAACAAGTTCTCTTAAGGGATATGTTATTTCTTGTGATATTTTCATCGATGCCCAGAGTGCTAAAAAAATTATTATGAGACTTAGAAAAGCAAGAAAATAAAGATAATTAGTCTTTACTGCTTTTCTCATGGAACTCATTTTTAGATATTCCTCATGGTAGGCTTTTAATGCATCTACTTTTTTCGTCAATTCATGAGGAATGGGCATTTTAGCAACAAGAATTCCGTCTTTATGGGGAATTGCTGCCAAAATAACATCAAAATTTGAATATGAAATGATTTGACTTGATTTTTTACCTTCAAAGGCATCTTTATAAGCTTCTGGCATTTCTCTCTGAGGTTTTTGAATTTTTTCAATATAAATTTTTGCTGGTAAGTTTTTAATTTGACCTTTTGAATATTCTTCAAGCATCTCCATAAGACTTTGTTTTTCAAATTCATAAAAAGCTTTAACTGTATCAACTGCTTTAGACACAACTTCTCTGTTGGATTTTGAAAATATTTGTTCTATAGAACTCTCTAAAACTCCACTGAATGCTATGAATAAAAGCAAAGAGGGAATAATAACCAATCCTAAGAAAATTGTTACTATTTTACTTCTAAATCTATAACCTGGAATCTCTCTATGTCTTTCCAAATAAAGCTTATATAAACTTCTTATAACAAAAAAACCAAGTACTAATATGGAAAGTATATTCATCACAAAGAGGGAGGCAATAATAAAACGAGTGGGAATCTGCTCAGAGGGAATTCTTAAAATATATATCTCAAAAGCAAGAACAATAAAAAGTAGTGATGTAAGAAATATTGGGAAAAAATACTTCTTTAAATTCATGGCAAATAAAATTTCTCCGATTCTTTTTCGATTTTAATTTCGTATTTAGGTATAAAAAATAAGAAATGCTCCAAAATAAAAGGAAGTTTTTTAATGTTAGATTCTACAGTTAATTTAAAATAATACTTACCCGGGTTATAATTTTTAATATCATCAAATATTACGGATTCAATAGTTAATCCCCAAAGCAAAGCATCCATTGGTTTTTTGAATCTTTTTTCCTTCAAAATATTACCCTCAAAACTCTTAATAATAAACTCTTCTTTTATTGGATCTGAAATCAATATACGTTGAATTCTTTTGCCAATTATGAATTCGTCTGGAATAACTGACCATTTTCTGTAAAGTTCAATTAAAATTTTAATATCCTTGCTCATACCTGAAGTAAAGTCATCTATAAATTCCTTAGAAGGTAAAATTTTTGCATTAACTTCAAGAGAATTAAAATTTTTTTTGACTGCCAAATCAATTTGTTCAATGGCATGGACTAAGTTTATTTGCCAAAAGAAAAAAAACATAAAAATTGCAATTATCCTCATTATGAATTATTATATTATTTTTCACTTTACTTTTTCTTGATTTCTGTGATAAAAGATATAAAAAAACAATTTAGGGAGGTAGCCATAATGAAAAAAATTTTTTTAGCTTTAGGAATTTTTATTTTTACTATTGCTGGATGTGCTACAAAAGAATATGTGAAAGAAGAAATTAATCCTCTTAATCAAAGGTTAGAAAAAATTGAGAAACAATTAGAAAAATTAAACAACGAACTTTCAGTCACAACTAAAAGCATTAATAATATAAACTCTAAATTAGAGGCCACAAATGCTGTAGCTAATGAAGCTCTAAAAAATTCTCAAGAAGCAATAAAAGAATCAAAGGCAGCAGCCGTAAAAGCGGAAAATGCTGCTAATAAAGCACAAGCTGCAGCTGAAGCTGCTAAAAAAGCCTTTGAGCTTCAACAGAAAAAGTAATTGACATTTTATTAAATATAGTATTAAATTTTCTGATTGTGAAAAGCCATTTAATCCACTCCTTGTGGATAGGATTTTTAGCGGGTTGTTTTGGAGGACTTGTGGGGCTTGGGGGAGGCGTTGTTATGATTCCTCTGATGGTGGCTTTTTTGAAGCTGTCTCAACATAGAGCTCATGGAACAAGTCTTTTTACTCTCGTTTTTACAGGAATTACTGGAGCCATAACCTACGGTTTAAAAGGTTCTGTTGATATTGTTGCTTCTTCACTTCTGGCAATTCCAGCCATTTTTACAGCAAGATTTGGAGCTAAATTTGCCCATAGCCTTCCTGAATGGAAACTCAAAAGAGTTTTTGGAGCTTTTTTAATATTTGCTGCATTAATACTTATTTTTAAACCCTATTTGGCAAACTTATATCATTTTGAAATAATAGGGTTACCGAAGATTCTGGTACTTCTATCTATAGGTTTATTTGCAGGATTTCTCGCAGGTATGATGGGAATAGGTGGTGGTACTGTAATGGTACCTGCCCTTGTTTTAATCCTAAATTATGGTCAACATATTGCTCAGGGTACTTCTCTTTTATGTATGGTTCCTGCAGGTGCAACAGGAGCATATACTCATTTGAAATTGGGCAATGTAGTAAAAACCTTGCTTCCAGGTTTAATCTTTGGAATAATTTTAGGAACCTATATTGGTTCAAACATAGCCCATGCTCTCTCTGAGGCAAATTTAAGGATTATTTTTGCTTTAATAATAATATGGACAGGTATTAGATTCCTCAAAACTCCGAAGTCAAAGGTATGAAAATTAAAGTATTTTTTTCTATATTTCTATTTCTATTTCACAGTAGCCTCTGCTTTTCGCAAACAATAGATAAAAAACTTATTCTAAAAATTGGCAAACATGAGGGTTTCTATAGAATTGTATTTCAATATGATGAAGATCAATTAAAAATTGAACCTCAAAGCAATAGCAAAATAAAAATTTATATTCCTGAAAATACGGAATTAGAATTCCAAAATAAAATTATCAAAGAAGGTGAAATTATAAAAAACTTTTCAATAAAAAAATACAATGACTATTTTATACTTATTACCCCTCAATTTAATGACTACAAAATTTATAAAATTCTTTCGCCCTTCAGAGTGGTGATAGATATTTTTTCTACGGATAATTCAGAAAAAGCTTCCCTTACTATGTTAATAATTGATGCAGGACATGGTGGAAAAGATGCTGGGATTGTCAATGAAAATTTAGCAGAAAAAGATATTGCATTGATCTTAGCAAAAGAATTGCAAAAAAAGTTCTTTCAAAAGGGAATAAAAAATATATTAACCCGAGAATCAGATACGGAAATTTCTATTAAAGATAGATTAGAATTTTTGAATAAAAACGAAAAAAACATTTTTTTTAGCATTCATTTTTCTAAGGATGATTCTTTCAAATTTTATTCTAAGAACAAAGAACTTAATGAAAAGTTTTTCCCCATTTTAAAAAGTAGAATATTACAAATTTATTCTCAACCTTTTTTGATAGAGAATATTCCTGTATATGGAATAAAAAATCCTGATAAAAAGATTTTTTCTATAGAAATTTCAAAGAAATTTATGACAAAAGAGAAAAACATAATAAATAAACTTGTAGAAAATATTGTTGTCAGTGTTCAAGAATATATGAAAAATGATAAAAATTCCAAAGAGTAATAGAAAATCAGTTATTATTTTTATTTTGATTTCAACTTTATTTGCTACAAGTATTATTCTTTATTTTTCAAGGAATTTGCAAAATCAAAAAACTTTAAAAATGGAGGAAAAACTTGAATCTTTTCAATTGTTCGTATATCAAAAAAATGAA
>CALDSV010000018.1 GCA_937924475.1 uncultured bacterium | reverse complement strand
TTGATGCTTTAATTAGATTTTCAACTTCCGAAGGAAGCTTACCAAATCTATCAAAAATTTCTTCTTTAAGTTTTATCACTTCATTAAGTTCAACAATTTGACTTAGTTTTCTATATATTCTAATTCTCATGGAGGTATCTTCCATATAGTCTTCTGGAATAAAAGCTTTACCAATTAGTTTTATCTCTGGAAGTTTAGTCTGAATAATTGATTCTCCTTTGCTTTCTTTTATAGCCTCGTTTAACATTTCAATATAAAGATCAAATCCTATTCTGTTTATTCCCGATTGTTCGATTCCTAATAGTTCTCCAGCTCCTCTTATCTCAAGATCTTTGAGGGCAATGTGGAATCCAGCCCCAAGATAACTCATTTCTTGTATGGCTTTAATTCTTTTTTTTGCATTTTCAGTAAGACCTTCTTCCTTAGGCACAATAAAGTAGGCATAAGCTTGTTTGTTTGCTCTTCCTACTCTACCTCTTATTTGATAAAGGTCACTTAATCCAAAAAGATCAGCCCTATTTACAATTATAGTATTAACATTGGGTATATCTATTCCAGATGCAATGATGGAAGTACATACTAATATATCAATCTCTCTGTCCAAGAATTTTATCATTATTCTATTTAGTTGGTTTTCGCTCATTCTACCATGAGCTACAGCAATTCTTGCTGAAGGTATTATTGTTTTAAGCCGGCTCTCATAAACACCGATATCTTGAATTCTGTTATGTAAAAAATAAACCTGCCCATCTCTGCTAAGTTCTCTCTCTATGGCTTCTTTTATTATTTGGTAATCTTCTGAAATAATGAAACTTTTTACAGCTAATCTTTCCTTAGGTGGAGTTTGAATGATTCTTATGTCCCAAAGTCCGCTTAAGCCTATCTGTAAAGTCCTTGGGATAGGAGTGGCAGTAATAGTTATTATGTCCACTTGAGGAAATTTCTCTTTTAATTTCTCCTTTTGAACTACACCAAATTTTTGCTCTTCATCAATAATTAACAGACCAAGATCAAAAAAATCTATTTCCTTTAGAATTAGCACGTGAGTTCCTATTAAAATATCAACTTTTCCTCTATGTGTATCTTCGATAACTTTTTGAAGCTCTGATTTTGTTCTAAATCTATTAAGGTATTCAATTCTAACGGGAAAGGCTTCAAATCTTTTTTTGAAAGTTCTATAGTGTTGTTCACATAAAAGGGTTGTAGGAACTAACATAGCCACTTGTTTTTTATCATAGACAGCTCTAAAAGAAGCTCTCATGGCCACTTCAGTTTTTCCATATCCTGCATCACCACATAAAATAATATCCATGGGATAAGGTTCTCTCATTTTTTTTAAAATTACATCAATGGCTTTTTTCTGATCTTCTGTTTCCTCATACGGAAAAAAGTCGTCAAAATTTCTATGTATTTCAGTGTCTTCACTGTAAATAAATCCTCTTTCTCTTTTTCTCTGAGCATAAAGTTTGAGGAGTTTTTCAGCCACATCATGTATCTTTTTTCTCTCTCTTTCTTTTAATTTTTGCCATCTTGTAGTTCCTAATTTATCAATTTGAGGAACATATCCTTCTTTAGCTGAATATCTATAGACTTTTTCTATGCTCCATGTGGGAAGATAAATAATATCTCCCTCAGCATATTCAATTACTAATACATCTTCTTCATTATCCTCATAATTTTGCCTTTTAATTCCTCTAAAAATTCCTATACCATGTTCCTTATGAACGACATAATCTCCTTCTTTAATCTCTAATCCCTCTAAGGGAATTTTTTGTAAGATGGTTTTTTTCTTTTTATGAAATTTTTCATCAAAAATTTCTTTATCTGTAAGGATTAGTAAATTTTCTCGAAGGAATCCCTCATGGAGTTCTCCTAAGGTAATGGCATATTTGCCGGAATAATGAGCCACATCATTTCTGTTAATAATAGGGGCAATTATCCCATGATTAAATAGAATTTCCCTTACAGTTTCAGCCTTACCTAAGGAATTAAGGATTATAAGAATAGGAATTTGAAGGTCTCTTAGTTTTTTTGGAAAATCAAAAAGGCTCTTTCTCTCATTCTTGAGTACACTAAGACCTGCTAAAGATTTATCCTTACCATCAATGGCGTTTTTAGAGACTTGATAGGGAATATGCGATACATAAATGATTTTCATTTCCTTATAGGTCTCATCCCTTAGATCAGAGCTTGTTAGAATCAAACTTTTTGGTTTGATTGCATTGATTATATTTTCATTGCGAGAGGCTTCAACAGTAGGGAATATGGTAATATCGGATAAACTTTTGAAAGATTTTTGTGTATCTGGATAGAATAATTTTATTTCCTCTATGGTTTCACCAAAAAATTCAATTCGGTAAGGATATTCTTCTCCTATGTTCCAAATATCAAAAACCCACCCATGATGAGAAAACTCTCCTTCCTGTAAAACTATTTCTACATGGCGATATCCAGCATTAATGATTTTTTTTATGAATTCTTCACGAGATATTTCTGATTCTTTTTGAATTTTGAAAGATAGTTTAAGAATTTCTTCATCAAACATTAAAGCATTCTTTGTTGTGATTAATCTTGGTTCAGTGGAATTAAGAAGTTCTACAATTGCTTTTGTTCTGCCTTCTTCCTCTACTGGAAGATACATAACGGATAATGGAATATTAAAAAAATCAGAATAGGTTTTTATTGCAGTAAAGACTTTTTGGGCAGCCTCCTCATTTTCTTCTATCACTACAAAAGAATCTTCATAAAACAAAAGTCCTAATGCAAAGGAGGAAAGGGAGAGATTGTAGATTTCTTTATAATCTCTCAGTAATTTTACTATTATATCCTTTTCTTTAGTTAAAGCCTGGGATAAATTTCTGTGTCCTTTTTTGTTATAGTCCATTAAAATTTAACAAGTAAAGAGAGGGCTACAAAGAGAAAAAAGGTAACACTTATGTATCCATTCATATTAAAAAAGGCAATATTAAGCTTGGACAGATCATGGGCTTTTACAAGAGAATGTTCTTTAACAAAAAGCAAGGCAATTATAGTCATGCCAATCCAGTAAATGATATTTAATTTAAAAAGCCAACCAATTATTAATAAAAAGGAGAAAGAAATGGAATGAAATACTCTTGAAAAATAAATTGCTTTTTTTATTCCGAAAACTTTTGGAATAGAATAAATACCATATTTTTTATCAAATTCTACATCCCATAGGGCATATAAGATGTCAAATCCCGCAAGCCAGAAAACCACTGCTAAGGCCATAGGCAAGATTTCCCAATGAAAATTACCTTTAATGGCAATCCATGCTCCTAAGGGAGCTAAAGCTAAGGCTAATCCAAGAAAAAAATGACATGCCCAGGTAAACCTTTTGGTATATGAATAGATAAATAGAACTAATACAGCAATAGGAGAAAGTTTAAAACATAAGGGATTTAACATCCAAGCAGAAAAGATGAAAATAACAAGACATACAGTGGTAAATAAAATTGCCTCCCAAAGTTTAATTTTTCCAGAAGGGATTTCCCTATTTGAAGTACGAGGATTTAAAGCATCTATTTTCCTATCTATTATTCTATTAAAACCAAAGGCTGAGGCTCTTGCGCTTACCATGGCAAGGGTTATCCAAAATATTTTTCTTATCTCTGGAATACCGCCTGCTGCAAGCATAGCAGCGGCAAAAGCAAAGGGAAGGGCAAATACGCTATGTTCAATCTTTATCATCCTTAAATACAATATGGCTTTATTTAAAAGGGACATCAAAATATTATAACATCATTGAAGAATTTGAGAATATTTAAGATCAGATAATCAATGAAATAATCTTAGCTAATATCTTTCTTGAAATTACCTTCTCTGGCAAGGAGCATTCCTGAGAGATTTAATACTTTTAATTTCTTGATTTTTTATGTAAAATTTATTTATGGAAATTAAAAATCAAATATTTTCAATAAATTCTATTGAACAAAGAAAAATCAATGAAATAATTCAGACTTTGAAGAGGATCCAACAAAGGGTAATTTCTCATGAAATGGCTCATAAAGCTGTTGCCGGGAAATATGCTGGCCCAGTTCATTATTCCTACGCCAAAGGACCTGATGGAAAGATGTACATAACTGCAGGAGAAGTGAGTCTTGATTTATCGGAAGAGGCATCGCCTCAGGAAACAGCAAAAAAAATGGAGATAATTCATGCTGCTGCTTTAGCTCCTTCAGATCCGTCTCCACAAGACATTCGTGTAGCTCAAATAGCAGCCATAAAAAAAATGCAAGCAGAAATAGAAAATTACTTTGAAGAAGAAGTGAACAAAAAGGGATCAATAATAAATAGATCTATTTAAGTTAATTTTTCTTAAAAATAAGAAACATCTTGCAAATATTATAACTTGGAATACTTCTTCAATCTCACCTTTAGAAATAAATTCACGAAATTTGTAGTAAAAGAGAATAATCCCGGTGAGTATGGTAATAAGGTAAAGACAGTCCCTTAAAATAACAGCACAAAATCATATTCTTTACAATTATAGGTAATAGTTTGCAAAGATAAGATTGGGTGGGTGACTTCTTCTCTCTTCCAATGATTAAATAAGATAAGAAGTCTTTTGATTTCTTTATTTATAACTTATGGTTATCTTGGAAAATTCCTGGAAAATTTGGTATTATTTTTAGATAAATTTCTTTCATTTAAATTAAGCCTAAGGGGGTAATAATGATTGATCAAAGAATTCAAACAGCAATTGAGAAAATCAAATCTCTCAAAGCAGAAAGGGAGGAACTAAAAAAGAGAGTTTTAAGTTTGGAAGAGATAATAAAAACTAAGAATCAAGAAATTGAAAATCTTCTCTCTGAGAGAGATTTAATAAAGAGGCAAATTGAGGAATTACTCAAAGAGCTTGATTTAGAATCACATGAATAAAACTGAGGTTTATATATTAGGACAGAAATACATAATAAGAGGAGAAAAACCTCCAGAATATATTCAGAATTTAGCTGCTTACGTTGATAAAAAATTAAGGAATGTTTATGAACAAAATCCTAACATTACTCCTTTAAGGGCAGCTATTTTGGCTTGTTTTTATGTGGCTGATGAGCTTGAAGAGACTAAAAAAGCTTATGAGGAAACGCTAAAAAAACTTCAGGAAATAGATATAAAAACGGACGAATTAATTAATTTGCTTGACTAATTATATTTCTTTTCTTCTATCGATGGCGTATCTTTTATCTTTTTGATGTTTTGCGATAGATTTCATTTTAGAGGCAACTTCTGCCATTTCACTAAAATGTTTGAATCTTCTGTATTTATTAGAGGTAATCCCTACAGAAACAGTCATTATAGGAAATTTTTGTTTTTCCTCTCTTCTATCAATTGACTCTATATATCCTCTTCTAATATCCTCTAAATCATAGAAATTTATGATTAAGTTTTGAAAAGTATCTATTATTTTTTTTGTTGCATCCTCTATTAATTCAGGAGACATTATATAGACAAAATCATCACCTCCTATATGGCCAACGAAATTTCCTTTTGGTTGGATAGATTTAGTTATATTTAATATGATTCTGCTAAGAACTTTTATAACTTCATCTCCTCTTGAAAATCCATATTTATCATTAAAAGGTTTAAAATTATCAAGGTCTGCATAGGCTAAAGAAAAAATTTCTTCTTTGATAAGTCTTTTCTGTATTTCTCGCTGAATTATTAAATTGCCTGGTAATTTTGTCAATGGATTAGTTGCTATCATTCTTTCAACTCTTTTCAGTGATAGCTCTATTCTCATTTTTAACTCTTTATCTAAATTCTCAACTCTTATGTAATCATCTATTAATAATTCATCCCACTTTTCATAGGTAAAATCATCAGAAACTATAGGTATGATAAGCATTGAAATAAAAAGAGGCTCACTTTTTATCTGGTTTATTATTGATTTCTCAATGTTTTCATCACTGATAGCATCAAAAATAACTAAATCTGGGATTTCTTCATAAATTATATCAAGTGCCTCTTTTACATCATCAAAATAGTATATTTCATAGTCTAATGAGGCAAGTTTTTTGCCTATCTTTTTTCTCAAAGTTCTATCTTCAATTATGAGAATTATTTTTTTATTCATCTGATAGAAATATCTCTTGAGATGATGAAAGAGGGTCTTCCGCTTGCATAAAAATATCTTTTATTTCTTCATAATTAAGATCAAGGTCTTTCCAAATAGTTGGATTAACGGGATTTACGTATAAATCTCCAGAATAGCCCATTCCTCTTGCTAAAGCTAAAATATTTGATAAATGTACAACAGCGGTTTCTATAGTGAAATTCTTGCTTAGTTGGGGTCTATGATGATTCATTATGGGTTCGATTAATTTTGTTGGAAAATTCCATTTTTTGCTTACTATTCCACCTATTTCAGCATGAGTTATGCCGAAATATTCTTTTTCAATTTCATAGAGCAAACTTTCTCTTTTTTTGGCTAATTCAATTATTTTTGTATAATCTTCTTTAAAAGCAATGAGTAGAATTACCTTGCCAATATCATGGAGCAAAGCAGCTACAGATATTTCTTCAGCAAATTCAAGGTCTTTTTTCTTGGAAATAATTCTTGCATATATTGCTGAGGCTAATGAGTGTTCCCAAAGCCCCACCATATTTTTTTTCATAACCTCAAAGACAGAGACACCTATGAGAAGTCCTTTTACTGCGTTTAAACCCAGGATGACCATTGCATGATTTATAGAAGAGATCCTTCCTGGGAATCCATAAACAGGAGAATTAACCATTTTAAGTATTCTTGCTGTTAGAGTAGGATCTGATGAGACAAAATCTGAGATTTTTTGTAGCGAGACATTAGGATCTTCAATAATTCCCAGTATTTTTCTAAGTATTGAAGGAATAGTCGGAAGGTTTTCAATTTTTTCAATTTTTTGAATTATTTCTTGAGCATTCATTTGTACATTTCCTCGATGTGTTCCTCTAAAGCCTTCTTTATAAGAAGGGTAGGTTGATCAGTTATTTTTTCAAATCTTTTCTGTAGTTCACTAAGAAGGGATTCCTTAGGAGGCAAATTTCTCTCACCTTCTATATAGATTACATCGATATTCATTCTTGAGAGTTTATCAATAAGAGAATCTGTAAGCTCTTTACCAGCAGGAATCATAACAATACCTGCCTCATTTATTACATCTTGAGCTAATTTCATTCCTGGCTTTGCTTTATCAACAGAAATTTTTAGCATGGTATATTATATCAAACATCCAGCTTAATGTGTAGCTCTTTAAGCTGTTTAAGATCTACCTCTGAAGGAGCTTCGCTTAAGGGACAGTAGGCTTTCTGAGTCTTTGGAAAAGCAATAACATCTCTAAGAGATTCAGCTCCTGTCATAAGCATAACAAGTCTATCGAGTCCTAAGGCAATCCCTCCATGAGGTGGTGTACCATACTTGAGAGCTTCAATGAAGAAGCCAAATCTCCTCTTTGTTTCCTCCTCAGGAAGCCCTAAGACCTTAAAAATTTTTTCCTGAATGTCTGCTCTATGAATTCTAATGCTTCCTCCTCCAAGCTCATAGCCATTTAAAACAATATCATAAGCCTTAGCTTTAATATCTTTTAAGGCACTTTTAGGGTTTTTGAAAGCCTCAGGAGAAATGTTTAAAAGTATATCTAAATCCTCTTCTTTCGGAGATGTGAAGGGATGATGCATGCTTACAAATCTTTTTTCATCTTCATCCCACTCAAAGAGCGGAAAATCTGTGATCCATACAAATTGGAAACCTTCTCTTTTTAAATTGGTCATTTCCGCAATTTCTAAGCGAAGTCTTCCTAAAATTTCATTTGCTTTCTTAGGTTCATCAGCAATAAAAAGTATCATATCGCCATCTTCTGCATTGATTTTATCAGCTATTTCCCTCAATAGTTTCTTTGAGAAAAATTTTACGATAGGTGATTCAAAACCATTTTTAATTTTTATCCACGCCAACCCCTTTGCTCCAAAACTCTGAGCTTTCTGAACTAATTTATCTATTTCACCTCTTGTTAAGGAAGCAAATCCTACCCCTTTAATAGACTTTATCACTCCACCTTTTTCAATAGTGTCAAGAAAAATTTTAAATTCAGAGTGTTTTACAAGCTCTGTAACATCTTCTATTTCAAGATTAAACCTTAAGTCAGGTTTGTCAGTGCCATATCTATTTAATGCTTCATCATAGGTAAGTTTTTTTATGGGGATTTTTATCTCCCAATCTAATACCTCTCTAAAACAGTAATGAAGCATTCCTTCCACTGTATCAATAATGTCTTCCATTTCTACAAAGGACATCTCCATATCTATTTGAGTAAACTCTGGTTGTCTATCTGCTCTTAAGTCTTCATCTCTAAAACATCGTACAATTTGAAAATATCTATCAAATCCGGATATCATCAGAATTTGTTTAAAAAGTTGGGGTGACTGGGGTAATGCATAAAAAGTTCC
>CALDSV010000017.1 GCA_937924475.1 uncultured bacterium | reverse complement strand
TCTTTTTTGAGAATTTCACAAAGATTAAGAAGTCCTTTTTTACAGTATTGACAGCCTCCACAAGGTGCTGTGTGAACAAGCATTACAGCATCACCTTTTTTAAAGCCATTTACATTTTCTCCCACTTCTTCTATTACGCCTGATAATTCATGGCCAAAAGGTCCTGGCATGGGAATAAGGGGATGTCCTCTTAAATAAGCTTTTAAATCGGTTCCACAAGTCAAGGCAGCCTTGACTTTTAGAAGGACTTCATTTTCCTTTATGGAAGGAATTGGTTGTTCAATAATTTCAATTTTATTGGGCTTAATTAAAAAGGCTGATTTCATTCTGATTCTTCCCTTTTTAGACTTTTTTCATAAAGCTCTTTTTTACTTATATTGTAAAGTTCCGATACTATCTTAACTGCTTCTTTCCTACCCTTTCCTTTTTTCATAAGATCTAAAACCTCATTTAATGCCTCTTCAAAATTGTTTTGTACTTTGGATGCACCTTCAACTACTATAACATACTCTCCTGCAATTTTTGACTCCTCCAGTTTTAATATGACATCCTCAAGATTGCCTCTAAGAACTTCCTCAAACATTTTTGTAAGTTCCCTTGCGATGCAAACTTTTCTATTTCCCAATATTTCAAGCATATCATAAAGACTCTGAAGTATTCTGTGAGGTGCTTCATAGAAGACTATTGTTCTCTGCTGTCTACAAAGTTGCAGAAGTTTTTTCTTTCTCTGGGATTGTTTAACAGGAAGGAAACCAATAAATGTAAATTCTTCAGTGCTTAGTCCTGAAATACTTAGGGCAGTAATTATGGCAGTTGGTCCTGGTATTGGTATTATATCAATACCTTCCTGAATAGCCCTTGAAATAACAACTGCACCAGGATCTGAAATTCCGGGAGTACCTGCATCAGTGATTAAAGCTATTGTTTTGCCTGTTTTAATTTTATTTATTATCTCTTCAGCTCTAACTTTTTCCTTTTCTGACCAATAACTGATAAGGGGTTTTTTTATCCCGTAATGATTCAAAAGTTTTAGACTATGTTCTGTATCTTCACAGGCTATGTAGTCAACTTTCTTTAGAGTCTCAAGAGCTCTCAGAGTGATGTCCTCAAGATTACCAATTGGTGTTGAGACAATGTATAATTTACTCTCCCCCATTATTGGACCTCAAAATACTGTCTTAGGCGTTTGTCTACTTTGATTATATCTTCTACATTTTCACCAGTTATATCCCAGGTGTATTCACCTTTTTTGTCACGATGAAGTTTAATTTTAGTTGGTTTTTTGGGTTTTGCATATTGAAGAACCTTGTCTTTTGATACATAAATTTGGGGTTGAGGTTGTGACATCACTTCATGATTTAATAGGGTGAGAACTAAAAGATTGATCCAAAATATAATTAAAAATTTTTTCATTTTCAAACCTCCCTTTTTATGTTTTTCCTAAAAATTCTCTCACCCTGCAGCAGAACATTATTTTATTATAAATAAATTTAAGGGTTAAAACTTAGTTTCTATTATCAACAATCGATAAGTAGTAAAGATTTCTTCTCCCTGGCAAAGCTCTGGGTCGCATTGACGCCCACCATACCGTCATTGCGAGCGTAGCGAAGCAATCCACTGATGGGACCCCCAGCTTTGCTATGGGGAAGCAATATCGGTAAAGGTCGTTACAAGATTGGTAAAAGACTTGCAAGAAATTGAAAAATAAAATTGAGGATAATATGGAGTATTCAGGAATTACAGTTATTGTTAACTTGATTTCAAATTTCCATAGTGAATCTATATACTTACAAAATTAAATAATTTTTTGTTAAAATAAAAAATCTCCCGATAAACGGGAGAATTTTATTTTTGAGGTTTTAAAATGAAAATAGAGGTCTTTGAAATACCAGAAGAAGGCTTAAATGTCGAAATAGAAGAATCACCTAATATAGAGGATTTAATTCTTACAACTCCCTTTAGAGCAATTATGCATGTTGAAAAGAAAGGAAGTGAGGTTTTCATTAAGGGGATTGTAAATGGTGAGATTGAACTTCAATGCAGTAGATGTTTAAATTTTTTCAAAATGCCAATAAGGACAAAATTTGAAATAACTTACCATCCTATAGAGATTCTCAATAAAGAAGAACTGGTTGAATTAAAGAGTGATGAGATGGAGGTAGATTTTTACAGAGATGGTTTAATCAATACGGAGGATATAATTCGCGACCAGATTTTACTAAATATACCGATGAAACCTCTATGTTCAGAAGATTGTAAGGGATTATGTCCTATCTGTGGAACAGATTTAAATGAAAAGGAATGTACCTGTAAAACAAAAGAAATAGACCCAAGATTTGCAGTATTACAATCACTATTAAGGAGGATGAAGGCAAATGGCTAATCCAAGGCATCGTCACACTCCCTCAAGAAGGGACAAAAGAAGAGCAAATTGGAAAGCAAGTGCTCCAAATCTTGCTCAGTGTTCAGAATGTAAAGAGCCCAAACTTCCTCACAGAGTATGTCCTAATTGTGGCTCTTACAGAGGAAGAAAGTTTTTAGAGGTAGAAGAGTAAACTAAAAAATGTTAAAGATCGCCGTTGATGCTATGGGAGGAGATTTTGCTCCTGAGGTTAATATTGTTGGTGCTTATGAAGTAGCCGCAGAAAATGAAATAGAAGTAATCCTTGTAGGCGATGAAAATAAAATTAGAAAATTTATTCCAGAAAAAGGCAATTTAAAAGGTAAGATTTCTATAATTCACACTAATGATCAAATTCTCATGGACGAAAATGTCTCTTCTGCCATCAGAAGAAAAAATACATCCATGAGAAAGGCAATAGAACTGGTCAGAGAAGGTAAGGCCCAGGCAGTTTTAAGTGCTGGTAATTCTGGAGCCATGATGGCTCTTAGTTTTCTTTTATTAGGAAAACTTCCAAATGTGGAAAGACCAGCCATAGCAACAGTAATGCCTTATCTAAAAGGTTATTTTATCCTATTAGATGCAGGAGCAAATGTAGATTGTAAAGCCGAGCATCTTGTTCAATTCGCTTATATGGGTGATGCTTATCACAAAGCTCTTTTCAACTCCCAATCTCCTCGTATAGCCCTCTTAAGTATAGGAGAGGAACAGACTAAGGGCAACGAGGCGACAAAAGAAGCATTTAAAATTCTCAAAAATAGCAGTTTAAATTTTATTGGAAATATTGAAGGTAAAGATATTTTTTTTGGTTTAGCTGATGTAGTTGTATGTGATGGTTTTGTAGGAAATATTGTTCTTAAGGTAGGAGAGGGACTTGCTGAAGCTTTAATGAAAATGCTTAAAAGAGAGATTACTGAACTTATAACTGGTAGAATTGGTTACATGATGATAAAACCTGCTATAAAAAGTTTCCGAAAAAAAGTAGATTACTCAGAATATGGTGGAGCTCTTCTCTTAGGCATAAAAGGAACAAGTATCATATGTCATGGAAGATCCACCACAAAAGCCATAAGAAATGCAATAAAAGTGGCTGCTGAAATGGCAAGAAAAGAAATATATAAAACAATTCAGCAAAGTTTGCAATCAAGGGAGGATATAAATGAGAGCAAGAATAGTAGCAACAGGCTCCTATGTTCCTGAGAAGGTTCTAACAAATTTTGATCTTGAAAAGATGGTAGATACTTCTGATGAATGGATAACAGAAAGAACAGGCATCAAGGAAAGAAGGATTGCATCACCACAGCAGGCAACGAGTGATCTTGCCTATGAAGCATCTATTAGCGCTCTAAAAAAAGCGGAATTAAGAGCAGAAGATATTGATTTAATAGTTGTTGCCACAGTTACCCCAGACATGCTTGTACCATCAGCTGCTTGTATTCTTCAAATGAAATTAGGTGCAAAAAATGCTGTAGCTTTTGACATAAACGGTGCTTGTACAGGTTTTCTTTACGCTTTATCAGTGGCAGAGAAATTTATAAGAACAGGCGCATCAAAAAGAGCTCTTGTGATAGGTGCTGAGACTCTTTCAAGATTCACAGACTGGACAGACAGAAGTATATGTGTACTTTTAGCTGATGGTGCTGGTGCAGTAATTCTTGAACCAACCGATAAAGATGAAGGGATAGAGGTAATTGACATTTTTTCTGATGGAACATTGTGGGATTTTATTCACATGCCAGCAGGAGGGTCAAAAATGCCCGTGGATGAAAATGTATTAAGGGAAAGATTGAATTATATAAAAATGAAAGGCAATGAAACCTTTAAAGTAGCAGTAAAAACTTTAGAGGAAGTGGTGGATGCAACTTTGAAAAAAGGTGGTATAAAATCATCTCAATTAAGTCTTCTTGTGCCTCATCAAGCCAATATAAGAATTATTCAAGCCATGGCAAAAAGATTAGATCTACCTCTGGACAAAGTAATGATAAACATTAATAAGTATGGAAACACCTCTGCTGCCTCAATTCCAATTGCTTTAGATGAAGCATATGAATCAGGAAAGGTTAAGAGAGGAGATTACATTATGCTTGCAGCTTTTGGAGCAGGACTTACTTGGGGCGCTGCCTTAATTAAATGGTAGATTTTATAATTTTTTACCTTTTTGTTTTTTATACCTTTTAATATGCCAAATTCTTAAAAATCGTTCAATTTTATCTTTAAAAGTCCAAACTATGAGTGTTATTACAATGGCAACTCCTATGAGACTGAAAAATTTCTCATACTCTTGATGTCTTAGATAGCTTCCCCCCAGAGAGAGTAAAATGGTTCCAAGCAATCTGCCCACACCAGCAATCACAGCAAATTCTAATAAAGATAGTTTGCTTAATCCTAAAAAGTAGCTTAAATAATCCTTTGGAAAACCAGGAATTAAGAATAGAAAAAAAACTAAAAAAGCTCCTTTATGATGTAAGAGATAATCAAATTTATTCAGAATAGCAGGATCAACTACTCTTTCTACAAAAGGTCTCCCAAAAAGCCTTCCTAAAATAAAAGCAAGTAAAGATCCCAAAGTGAGTCCTAAAGTGGAAAGTATTGTTCCAATAAAGGTTCCGTAAAGATAGCCTCCCAAAAGTCCTGTAACTTCGCCAGGTAAAGGTGCAGCAACTACTTGAAAAGTCTGCAAAAGAATAAAACCAATAAATCCAAAGGGTCCTAAGGAATTAATAAAATTTTTTAATTTTTCCTCGTTTAAAAAAAATTCAATTATTCCTAATTCATAGGATAAAAAAAACAAAAAAGCAATGAGCACTGCTAAAAAAGCTAATCTAAGCAGTGCTCTTAAAGTTACTTTATTTTTTATCAACCTTTAATTTCTCCAA
>CALDSV010000016.1 GCA_937924475.1 uncultured bacterium | reverse complement strand
AGTAAAGTTATTAGGCATTTCTAACATACTATTATGAAGGTAATGGCTAAATTCTTCATGATTAATCACTTTTGAATAGTGAAATTCATGACCTCTTAATTCTGTTCCTAAAGTATAGAAGGGGTTATTTTGAATAATCTTGGCTATTACATAGCCATGAGCTTGAGGTTTTCTAAACATTTTTAATCTAAAGGGAAAAATGTCTACCATGGGGAATTCCCCTTCTTCTGTGGCTAAACTTTTACATAAATACATGAAACCACCACATTCTGCGTAGATGGGCAAACCCTTGTCTGCCTGGTCTTTAATTTCTCTCATTAGTTCCTTATTATTGATTAAATATTTTACATTTGTCTCAGGGAAACCTCCTCCTATATAAAGAGCGTCAATTTCTGGTAGTTTTTTGTCTTCAAGTGAGTTTATAAATACTAACTTTGCACCATGTTTTCTTAATTCTTCCAAATTTTCTTCATAGTAAAACTGAAAAACTCTATCTCTTATAATTCCAATTTTTAATCCCTTTCCAACAGGAGAGATTTCCTCATTTAGTGGATTGTATTCTAAAGCCGGCGCATTTTTTACTATCTGTAAAATTTTTTCTCCTTCTATGTATTCTGAAGCTTTCTGTATGAATTCCTTAGCTTCTTCAATCATTTCATGTTCTTGATAAGGAAGAAGTCCCATGTGTCTTTCAGGCATTTTTATATTTTTAAATCTTGGGATTGCTCCTACTATCTGTATGGAGCAATATTTTTTAATGGAATCTTTAATTATTTTTTCATGCCTTGTATTTGCAATCTGATTTAATACTACTCCTTTAATCTGTAAATCTTTGTCAAAGTTAACGAATCCATTAATTAATGCAGCCACTGAGCGGGTGATTTTAGTGCAATCTACTACTAAGATAACAGGACTTTTTAGAAATTTAGCAAGCTCTGCAGAACTAACAGATCCTTCTGCATCCAAACCATCAAAAAGCCCTCTGTTACCCTCTATAACAGCTACCTTTCCTTTTGCTCTACTTATAAAAGACTGAAGTATTTTATCTTTGGGCATCATAAAGGTATCAAGATTGTAACAAGGATTAGTAGAGAAGAGATTTAGCCAACCGTTGTCTATATAGTCAGGACCTTTTTTAAAAGTGATAACATCAAAGCCCATTTTTTTTAAAATTGAAATAATAGTTAAGGTAACAGTAGTTTTCCCTGAACCACCTCTTACACCTGCTATAAAAATTCTTGGAAACATTTGACAGAAGCCTCTTAGCTAAAGTATCATGAAAATCTATGTATTTTCAAGAAATAATTTTCACATTAAACAAATATTGGGCTAAGAGAGGTTGTATAATTCTTCAACCCTATGATTTAGAAGTAGGTGCAGGAACATTTCATACTGCCACTTTTTTCAGGGTTTTAGGTCCTGATAAATGGAATACAGCCTATGTTCAACCCTGTAGGCGTCCTACTGATGGAAGGTATGGTGAAAATCCTAATAGATTGGGGCAATACTATCAATATCAAGTTATTCTGAAGCCTTCTCCAGATAATTCTCAAGATGTGTATATAAACAGTCTTATGGCCCTCGGTATAGATCCTAAGAAGCATGATATAAGATTTGTTGAAGATGACTGGGAAAGTCCTACTCTGGGTGCCTGGGGGCTTGGCTGGGAGGTTTGGCTTGATGGAATGGAGATAACTCAGTTTACCTATTTTCAGCAAGTAGGCGGGATTGATCTAAAACCTATATCTGTAGAGATTACCTATGGACTTGAAAGAATTGCCATGTATTTGCAGGAAGTAGAAAATGTTTTTGATATTAGGTGGAATGAAACATTTACCTATGGTGATATTCATAGACAGAGTGAAATTGAGTTTTCCTACTTTAATTTTGATTACTCAGATCCTGATATTATAAAAAGACATTTTGAGGAATTCGAAAAGGAATCGAAGAGATTAATAAATTTAGGACTCATTTTCCCAGCCTACGAATACTGCCTTAAGTGTTCTCATTTGTTTAACCTTCTTGATGCACGTGGAGTTCTCTCTGTGGCAGAGAGAACTAACTATATTGCTAAAGTAAGAGCGCTTGCTAAAGCTTGTGCAGAGGCATACTTAGATAAAAGATACGGAGAAAAAAATGGGTAAGCTTCTCTTTGAAATTGGTGTTGAAGAGATTCCAGCAAGATTTTTGCCTTCTGCAAAGGAACAGATTGAAAAACTCTTCCCTCAAATGATTTCTGAATATAGATTAGTCTTGTACTCTCTTAAAATTTTCATGACCCCAAGAAGGATAGCTTTTATTGCCGAAATTTCTGATCAGCAGCATTCAGAGGAAAAATTGATTTGGGGGCCTCCGGCACATATTTCCTTTGATGAAGAAGGAAAGCCTAAGGAGCCAGCTATTGCCTTTGCTAAATCTCAAGGAATTGATATAAGGGATTTAATGATAAAGCCTAAAGGGAAAGGTAATTATGTTTGTGCCCTATTAAAAGAAAAAGGTAGGAAAACAGAGGAAATTTTACCTGAAATTTTAAAGAATATCCTTTTTTCCCTTACTTTTCCAAAGATGATGCGATGGGGTAATGGTGAACTTAGATTTATAAGACCTATTAGATGGCTTTTAGCTCTTTATAGCAATAAAATTATCCCCCTTGAAATAAACGGCATAAATGCAAGAAATTTCACTTATGGTCATAGATTTCTTTCTGAAAAACCCCTAAGTATAAATTCTATTGATGATTATGAGAGGACTTTAGAGAGAAATTTTGTCATTTTAGATCAAGACAAAAGAAAAAGTCTAATATGTGATGAGGCACATGCCCTTGCTAAAAATGTAAAGGGGCAAATATTGCTTGATGAGGATTTATTGGAGGAGGTAGTTTATCTTGTGGAGTTTCCTCATGCTGTTTTGTGTAATTTTTCAGAGAATTATTTATCATTACCCAAGGAGTTACTCATAACAGTAATGAAGGATCATCAGAGATATTTTGCTCTAACTGACCAAGAAGGTAATCTTAAGAATTATTTTGTTGTAATTAGCAATACTGACGGGAAAAATGATTTAAATATAAGAAAGGGTGCAGAGAGAGTAATAAAAGCCAGATTTGAAGATGCTAAATTTTACTTTACAGAGGATCTTAAAAAAGGCATTAATCGTCTTTTAGAACTTACAAAGGGAATCATTTATCATAAGAAACTGGGCAGTCTCTATGATAAAACTCTAAGAATCTGTAATGTAGCTACTAAGCTTAGCGAGATTTTAATGCCTCATAAAGTTGAATTAATAAAATTAGCAGCAACTTATTGTAAAATAGACCTTGCAAGCGGTGTGGTTGGAGAATTTCCTGAGCTTCAAGGAATCATGGGTGGTTATTATGCTGAACATGCCCAACTTCCTCCAGAGGTTTCTCAAGCCATAAAACAACATTATCTGCCGAGGGGTTTTTCTGATGAGATACCCACTGAAGACATGGCAGCTATATTAAGCATTGCTGACAAGCTTGATCATCTATTTTCATTTTTCTATCTTGGAGAGATACCTTCAGGCACAGAAGATCCCTTTGGATTAAGAAGAGCTGCCAATGGAATCATAGCTATACTTCTTAAGAGGAAATATCCCTTAAATTTAGAGACGCTTTTAACTATTTATGAAGAATTTCCCTCAGAAAGCCTTAAGCAGCAGGTTTTGGATTTCTTAATTCAGAGATTAGAAAGTTTCTTTGAGGGTGTAGGTTTTAATATAAATTTAATAAAAACAGTAAGTCATTTAATGGCAAGTCTGCCTCTTCATGAAATTGAGGCAAGACTTGATGCAGTTAGAAAATTTAAGGATAGTGAAAACTTTGAAAGATTTTTCCTTGCTATAAAAAGAGTTGCAAATATAATAAAAAATTATGAAATTTCCCCTTTTAATTCTTCGCTTTTTATGGCTAATGAAGAAAAGGAACTCTATTCTAAAATGGAAGAGGTAAAGGGAAAACTGAAGGAATACCTCAAAAAAGGTGAATTCTTATCAGCACTAAAATACTTAGATAATCTAACGCCCACAATAAACAAATTTTTTGATAATGTCCTTGTAATGGATAAAGATGAAAAGATAAAAACAAATAGAATTGCTCTCTTGCAAGAACTTTATAATATCCTTAGGTCAGTGGCAGACATTTCTAAAATAATGTAAAAAGTCATATAAATTGCTTAAACTTTTTCTCATTTTTTGAATCCATTTTTCAATAGTCCGTACTTTGGGATGGATAAAAGCAATTTCTCAGAGATTTATTGTATTATAATTAGAGTATAATGAAAAAATCTCTCATAGTTATGTATCACATCTTTAAGGGAGGCTTGAAATGAGATCAAGATATCTGCTCTTTTATTTGTTTTGTCTTTTTTTAATTATGGGTTGCGCAGAAAGAAAAATATACTTGCCAGAAGGAAAAAATACTAAGGATTTACAAAAAGAAGTGATAAGTGAAGAAAAAAAAGCTATTGAAGAATCAAAATTAGAATTAAACGACCAAATGAGCTCTTCAGAGCAAGATCAGATCATAAAAAAACTTAATGAAGAAGTGGAAGATATTTATTTTGATTTTGACAGTTATGACATAAGGCCTGATGCAATTCCTACTTTGAAAAAGATTGCTACTGCCTTACAGAAGTATCCAAAGATAAAGGTAATAATTGAAGGACATTGCGATGAAAGAGGAACAAATGAATACAATTTTGCCTTAGGCCAAAAAAGGGCTTACTCTGCTAAGCAATATTTAATGACCTTAGGAATTAACTCCACAAGGATAGAGATTTTAAGTTATGGAGAAGAAAAACCTCTTTGCACAGAACAAAATGAAAATTGTTGGCAGAGAAACAGAAGAGCCCATTTTGTATTTATAGAGGAGGGAAAATGAATATTAAGGTAATACTGGGAGGATTGTTATTTTTATTCCTTTCAGGCTGTGTAACAACAGGGGAAATGGAACAAATAAGAAGTGATATTGCAAAGCTTTATGTGGAAAATAGTCAATTAAGACAAGAGGTTAAAGAGTTGAAGATAAGAATGGATAAAATGGAATCAGATTTAAACACAGCCACGGCTTTAAAAGAAGGACAGTTAACACTTCTTGCTCAGACGCAGGATTATATAAAAGAGCTTCAAATACTTAAAGGAAGATTTGAGGAGAATTCCTTCAATAACGATAAAAAGTTTAAAGAATTAAATGACAAAATTTTAGAATTACAGAAGAAAATAGCGCAACCTTCTCAGCCACTTCCATCAAAAGAAGCAATTTTATCAAAAGAATTAGAACAGAAAAAAGACTCTTCTGAAGGCATGAAAAATGCGAAGGAACTCTATGATGAAGCTCATTTAGCTATAAAAGAGAAAAAATATAATGTAGCCAGAGCTAAATTGGAAGAGATAATTAAGAATCATCCAAATTTTGAACTCCTTCCCAATAGTTATTTTTGGGTAGCTGAAACTTACTACAACGAAAAAAATTTTGAAGAAGCTATTCTATCCTATGAAGAATTTCTCAAAAGATATCCAAAACATGAGAAAGCTCCAGGTGCTCTTCTTAAAGAAGGGATGGCTTTCTTAGAATTAAAGGATAAAAAGACTGCAAAAGTTGTTTTTGAAAGAGTGATAGAGAAATATCCAAAATCACCAGAGGCAGAGATAGCACAGAAAAAAATAGCAGAGATTCTTAAGAGTCAAAATACCACTACTAAGCCTAAGAAAACAAAATCCAATCGATGAAGGATAATTACAACAGAAACATAGATTATTTAAGAATTTCAGTTATTGACAGGTGTAATTTAAGATGCATTTATTGTATGCCAGAGGAAGGGATTAGCAATTTATTGCCTCATAGTGAAATATTAACTTATGAAGAGATACTTAAAATTGTCCAAATAGGCGTAGATTTAGGGATAAGGAAAATACGCATAACTGGTGGAGAACCTCTCCTTAGGAGGGGAATTGTGAACTTCATAGAGAATCTCTCAAAAATAGAAGAAATAAATGATATAGGGCTTACTACAAACGGTGTTTTACTGAAGAGCTTTGCAAAGGATTTGTACAAGGCAGGCTTAAAGAGAGTAAATGTAAGTCTTGATTCACTGTCAGAAGACAAATTTAGGTATATAACAAGAATAGGGAATCTAAAGGATGTCTTAGAAGGAGTTGAAGAAGCTTACAGCTTAGGTCTTAAGCCTGTAAAGATAAATGTTGTTGTTATGAGAGGTATAAATGACGATGAAATATTAAATTTTGCTCTTTGGAGTAAGGAGGTAGAATATCAGATTAGATTTATAGAGTTTATGCCTATTGGTCCTAATTCTTGGAGAAAGGAACTATTTATATCAAAGGATGACATAAAGAGAATTATAGAAAAGGAATTTGGAAAACTCATACCTGTTTCCATGAAAAAATCCGGTCCTGCAGAATATTTTATACTTGAAGGAGCAAAAGGACTCTTAGGCTTCATAAGTCCCTTGACATCTCATATATGTGTAAGATGTAATAGATTAAGACTCACTGCTGAGGGAAAACTAAGACCCTGTCTATTCTCAGACAAGGAGGTTGATTTAAAGCAAATATTAAGAAGTGGAGCTTCAGAGGAAATTCTAAAAGAGAAAATCATAAATACCATTCTTCAAAAACCTCAAGGTATGGCAGAAAGACCGCAAAGACCTATGTCAACTATAGGAGGATGATTTTTATTTGAAAATTCCTATATCTGTAGCCATTATTACTCGGAATGAAGAGAAAAATATTGAAGAAGCCCTTGAATCAGTAAAGGATTTTGAAGAAATCATAGTAGTCGACTCTTTTAGTGAAGACAGAACTGTTGAAATATGTAAAAAATACACAGATAAAATTTTCCAAAATGAGTGGAGCGGTTTTGCTAAGCAAAAGCAGTATGCCATTGACAAAGCAACACTTCCTTGGGTTTTAGTGCTTGATGCTGACGAGAGAGTAACAGAGGCTTTGAAATTGGAAATAATTGAAAAGTTAAAATCTGATGAAGCAGCAGGATATTTTATCCCAAGAAAAAATTTTTTCCTTGGCAAATGGATAAAACATAGTGGTTGGTGGCCTGATTACACCTTGAGACTTTTTAGAAAAGACAGAGGCAAAATGGAGGAAAGAGCTGTTCATGAGAGAATTACTATAGAGGGTAAAACAGATTACCTCAGAGAACCTTTATTGCACTTTACTTACCGGAGTATAGAGGGATTTGTAGATAAAATGCAGAAATACTCTACTCTTTCTGCAATGGATATTGTGAAAAAAAATCCTTCAAAGAGTAAGATATTAACAAAGATGATTTTTGCTCCCATCTATACATTCCTTAAAATGTTTATTGTAAGATTAGGATTTCTTGATGGCATTAGAGGTTTTATCCTTGCTTTTTTTTATAGTTTTTATTCATTCCTAAAATATGCAAAGGCATGGGAGAAAATTTGGAAATAGAAAAAAAATTTAAACTAAGATTTAAACGCTCTTTTGTGGATGATTTGGCTGTTTTTTGGAGACTTCTAAAGGAATACAGAATTAGACTTCTTACGGCGCTCCTATGTAGTTTAGCCATTTCAGGGATAAATGGTGCGATTGCTTGGTCTGTTAAACCTGCTATGGATGAAATATTTGTGAAAAAATCCTCAGAGTTTTTATATTTAATGCCCATAGGAGTTGTGATTTTATTCACTCTAAGGGGAGTATTTACCTTCTTCAACAATTACTTAATGAGCTCCATAGGAGCTAAAATTGTCAAAAATGTTAGAGATGCTGTTTATGAGAAAATTTTAAAACTTCCCATGTCATTTTTCTGTAAAGATAACTCTGGTAATATAATTTCAAAGGTTTTAAATGATGTAGATTTGCTAAAAGGCACTGTTTCATACACTATAAAAGATTTTTTTGTTGAAGGCCTCACTGTTATTGTTTTGGCATCAGTAGCCTTCTATCGTCGATGGGATTTAGCTTTACTAAGTTTTGTTGTGCTTCCTATCATGATCTATGCCATAGCAAAGATTGGTATGAAATTAAAAAACCTTGGAATGAAAACTCGATTGAGAATTGCTAAAGTGACTACCCTTTTACATGAAACCTTGAATGGTATAAAGATAATAAAGGCTTTTACTATGCAAAAGGACATGGCAAACAGGTATAAACATGCCTTACAGGAACACTACAGAAATGTAATGAGAGAAGTAAGAACTGAAGAGTTTTCAAATCTTTTAACGGAAACCATAGCAGGGATTGGAATAGCTCTGATTATTTTTTATGGTGGTTATCTTGTGGTAAACGAAAAAATCTCCTCTGGTGATTTCTTCTCCTTTGCCACAGCTGTTATGCTTATGTATACACCTTTAAGAAGATTGAGTCGTGTTAATGCCTCCTTTCAGCGAGGTCGAAATGTAATAGAACGTTTAAGGGAAATTCTCTTTGTGGAGGAAGAGCCTGAAAGAGGCACTAAGAAACAAATAGAGGGAAATATTCTCTTTCAAAATGTCTCTTTCAAATATCCTCTTTCAAAAGACTATGCCTTAAAAAATATAAACTTTGAAATCAAACCCGGACAGACTGTTGCTATTGTAGGTCCTTCTGGAGCAGGTAAAAGCACCATAGCAGATCTTATTGCAGGCTTTTGGTATCCTACAGAGGGTGACATATTAATAGATGGAGTAAGCATCAAGGATCTTTCCCTTCATAGTTTGCGGTCTCAAATAGCTCTTGTAACGCAAGATATTGTTTTATTCAATGATTCTGTAGTTAATAATATTAGATTCGGAAATGTATCCTCCACAAAAGCAGAAGTTGAGAAAGCAGCAAAGATGGCAGATGCCCATGATTTCATAATTAATTTGCCCGAAGGCTATGAATCCCTCATAGGGGAAAAGGGAATATTGCTGTCTGGAGGTCAGAAACAAAGAATTACCATAGCAAGGGCTATACTGAGAGAGCCCAAAATTCTAATCTTTGATGAGGCCACAGCTTCTCTTGATACAGAATCAGAGGAAAAGATTCAAAAGGCTCTTGAAGAAATGAGAAAAGGCAGGACCACTATTGTTATTGCTCACCGCCTTTCAACTATAAAGAGAGCTGACAAGATTATTGTGATGGATAAAGGACAAATAATAGAAATGGGTTCTCATGAAGAACTTCTTGCGAAAGGAGGACTCTATAGTGAACTTTGGAATTTACAATTTAATGAGTCTTCATCTTCTTAAATCTTCTATGAAACCAGTAGTACTGCTGGGGATACTGCCTAATTAAATTTTCAAGAAGACTGTTATATTCTTCAATTAGCCTTATTATTTCCTCTTCATTTGCAATTTTACTTTCACTCAAAGAAAGCTCAGGATAAACTGTCAATTGAAAATGGTCATCTGCTCTTACAATAAAAATTGGTAAAATGGGACAACCTTTACGTTTAGCTATTACAAAAGGACCTTTTTGGCACTGTACATAGTATCCAAAAAATTTCGCATAAACTCCAGGTCTGGCCTGATCAGCAAGAATAAAGACAATTTTACCCTCACTAAGAGCCTTTAGTATCTCTTTTGGGACTTCTCTGTCGGAGTGAAAGGGTATTGGATGAATTTTGTAAGATTTTATTAAATTATAGAGAAAACCCTGAGGTAAATATTTACCCTCTTTGAAAAGAACTGCTAAAGGATATCCTTTCTGGGCAAGCCATGCAAGCATTAGTGGTACATTACTTAAATGTCCACTTAGAGCAATTACACCTTTACCTTTCTGAATAGCGTTTTCAAGATACTCAAGCCCACAAGCCTTAACCCAAGGTATTAAAGAGTCTCTGCGAGTTATATTGTGGGAAATTTCAAGAATCATTAAAACTATCTCAGCGAAGAAATCTCTTAGAACTTTCCTTAGTTTCTTTTCTGGAATTTCTTTAGCGAAGGAGATTTTTAAGTTTTCAAAGGCTATGGATTTTCTCTTCCATGGTAACACATAAAAAAGATTACCTATGAGTTTAGCTACAGCAGGTAACTGGTTTTTCTGTAATACTTTCCCTAAACCTAAAAAAACTCTTAATAAAAAATTAAAGAGTGTCTTTTTTACTGTCCTCTCCATAAGGTCTCCAAAAAAATAATTATAAAATTTAATTTGCTTAAATTCAAAAAGAGGCCTTGTTAGGGATGATCAGGCTGATGTTGAAAGCTTTATTTTTCTTTATTATTTCTTCATTTTATGTATCCACTTTAACATAAATTGTGAGTAGGAGGTTTCCATTGTCTATCTCTTCTCTCTGTTCTTCTATAACATTGCTGATTTCGGTTCTAATCTTTAGCTGGACCGAAGGGTTTTTTACTAAAAATAGTAAATTTGCAATCATAGGGTAGGGTCTGTCTGAATCTTGTTTCAAGGGAATAAATTTAGACTTCAGAAATAACAGAATAAATCAAAATTTTTTGATAAAAGCCTACTTTTATTAAGCTTAAAAATAAGGCTTCAATCTACAAAGGTTAATATAATTCTTGTTAGGATTTGATTTTTTGATCTCTTCCTATAAAATAATACAGAATTACTCCCAAAAGAGGAATAAAAATGACGAGTAAAAGCCAAATTATCTTGTTATTACCGGTAAATTCACTTTTTAGGATATCAATAAGAGCCCAAATCCAAATTACTAAAAGACCTATTCCTAAAAGTGTAAAAAAGATGAAGATTGGACCAAAACTCCAAAATAAAATATCTATCCCATTCATATTCTACCTCCTGACATAAAGTTTTTAGTCCTTTATACTAATTCTAAGATTGAAATTCAATTCCTCTGTAATAATGTAGAATAACTTAATCTGTTCATAAAATTCAAAACAATTTAAGGTTTTTTGTGGGTACTATTTTAGAATGTCACAAACAACTACTGATCTAAGATTTCATATGAAATGCCACATGTATGATAGCCTCTTTGTCAAGGTAGAAATCTCAAAGAAGAAGGGTAAAGACTTCTACACAATCATTGCCAGTGGTTTAACCCTCCACTTCTTCATTACGAACCTCTCCGTAACACCTATCACGTCATTGCGAACCTGTCCTTCAGGGCAGACGAAGCAATTCGCCTTTTAATCTCATTGTAAGGAGCCCTAGCGACAAAGCAATCTTTGTGGTGCTTCTTCGGGAATGAAGGAAAAGGGAGAGGGTCTGCTCGCAATGACAATGGAGGAAGGAAAGAGTTGTAATGACCTTTTAACAATTTCTATACTATAGCTATGATAATTACAACATCACTCAGGGAAGAAATTTCAAAACTTGAACCTACTCAAGAACTGCCTTTATTGAGATAACAAAAGGCATAGAGAAAAAGTTAATGAAGATTTAGTTACAAGACGAGATTTTTTGGAGCTTTCTGAAAGAGTTGGCCGTACTGATAAAGCTTTAGAAGAGCTTGCCTAAGCTCAGAAGAAGACGGAACAAAGGGTTAATGAACTTGTTTAAGCAAAGAAGAAAACTGAAGAAAGGCTTAACAAACTTATTGAAGAACATAGAAAAACAAGACAACAACTTGGAGGTCTGTCTCATACAGTAGGTTATTTCCTTGAAAATAAAACATACAAGTATTTGCCAAAACTTCTTAAGGCAGACTTTGGAATAACTGTTGAAGGCTCTCTTATAAGGGAGTATACAGAAGTATCACCCAACAAATATGAGGAGATAAACATAATCGGTAAAGGAAGAAGGGATGGCAAAGAGATTATGATACTGGCAGAGGCAGAGACTCAAGTTAAGAAGTCAGACATAGACAATTTTATTGCCTTGGCAAGAAAGATTGAGAAATTTTATCCTATGGAAAAAATACTTCTCTCTGTGTAACTCATCAAGCATCACCTCCAGCAAGAGAGTATGCCACAGAGAAAGGCGTAAAGATTTACTTTAGTTATCAGTTTGTGTAGCCAGAAAAAGAATAGTCTTCTCCCATACTCAACCTTATTTCACAGACTTTTGACTATACCGCTTCATTTCTTTTTTGTTAGACTAAACATTAGGAGGAAAATATGATAAACTGGCAAGAAGTGCTCACCACTAACTCTTTTCCGAATAATCTTTCCAAATTAGAAGTCCTTCAGACTCACATTTCCTTTGTGTTTATCGCTGATGACATTGTCTACAAAATAAAAAAACCCGTAAATTTTGGCTTTCTTGACTTTACAACACTGCAACAAAGAAAGTTTTACTGTGAAAAGGAGGTAGAGCTTAACAGAAGGCTTTGTCCTGAGATTTATCTTGGCGTTGTACCTATTTCAAAAACTACCGAAGGCTACAAAGTAGAATCAGAGGATGCTCCGGTGGAGTATGCTGTGAAAATGAAAAAGCTTCCTGTTGAGGGAATGATGGAAAAGATTATAAAAGAGAGAGCCCTTGCGCAGAAACACATAGACCTTATTATTGATGTTCTTGTCCCCTTTTATGCTAACGCTCGCACCGGTAAAGGGATTGATGAATATGGCTCTGTTGAAACAGTTTCTTTTAACACAGAAGAAAATTTTACCCAAACAGAAGCCTATGTGGGTAAAGCAATAAACAAATGGAGATACAAAAAGATCATAGAATGGACAAGAGAGTTTATCATTGAAAACAGAGGCTTATTTGAAGCTCGCATAAAAGAAGGCTATATAAGAGAAGGGCATGGAGATCTTTATTCAGCCAATATATGTTTTGATGATCTAAAAAAAGTTTATATTTTTGATTGCATTGAATTTAATGAGAGATTTCGCTCAGGAGATGTAGCAAGCGATATAGGTTTTTTAAGCATGGATTTAGATTTTCATGGCTACAGAGACCTTTCAGAGTACTTTGTAGAGCAATTTATATCAGCATCAAAAGACATGGATTTAATGAGAGTTCTTAACTTCTATAAATGTTACAGAGCATATGTACGAGGTAAAATTGGCTGTTTTACTTCTGATGATCCTTCACTGTCAGAAGAGCAAAGAAAAGAAGCTTTAAGAAAGGCTCACAGATACTTTGATTTAGCTCATATTTATGCAGGAGGGAAGCCAAAGGTCTTTGTAGTTTTTGGACTTTCAGGCACAGGAAAATCCACATTGGCAAAAGCCTTAGCAAATAAAATACTTGCTGATTGGATTCCTTCAGACATAGTGAGAAAAAAAATTGCGGGCATGGCACCAACAGAGCATCGCTTTGAACCCTTTGAAAGAGGAATCTACAGTAAAGAATATACAGAGAAAACTTACTCAAAGATGATTGAAATGGCAAAAGAAAAGCTTACTGAAGGAAGAGATGTAATACTTGATGCTACTTTCAGAGAAAGAATCTACCGTGAAAAGTTATTACAGGAGCTTCATTTTGCTGAGATATATTGGATTTTGTGTACTGCTGAGGACAGCGTGGTAAAGGAGAGATTCAACAAAAGGCAATCCTCAGAAGACATTTCTGATGCTCGCTGGGAGATTTATTTATCGCAGAAAGAAAAATTTGAAGCACCCAAGGAGATAGCCTCCCACAGACTCATAATACTTGATACTTCAGAAGACAAAGATTTTACAGAAGAGGTTATAAAAGATTTAACAGCAAATTACTTATAAAGAATCGTCCATAATTAGTAATTTTAGATACATTTTAGCTAAACTTATAAATCGAATTTGATTTAAATAAAATTAAACACAAGTTCTATTCTTTCCAGACCTTTTTGCTTTATACAATGCGATATCTGCTTTATAAATGATGTCGTTAAGATCATTCATATCTTTTTCTATTGTTGCAACTCCAGCGCTTATAGTAATAAAAATTTTTTGTCCATCGAGTATTTCTATTTCTTCATTGGCTATCTCTTTTCTGATTCTTTCTGATATCTCAAAAGCTTTTTCCAAATCTGTTTTGCGAAGAAATAAGATAAATTCTTCTCCACCAAATCTAAATATAAGGTCACTTTTTCTAACACAATTCTTTAATTTTTGTACTAAAAATTTAAGAACTATATCTCCTGAAATATGCCCATATTTATCATTAATTTTTTTTAAAATTATCTATATCAATCAATATAATGCTAAATTTTATTCCTTCTCTTATAAAATCCTCCATTTCCTTTTGGCCAATTTCATATAAATATCTTCTGTTATAGGCACCAGTAAGAGGATCTAAAATTGTTTCTTCTGCAAGCAAATAAGTATAATATCTTGCTCTTAAAAGAATATCTAATCTTACTCTAAGTTCAACTTTATCTACAGGCATTTTTAATAATTCATCTACTGTCTCATAAAGGAATTTTCTTGCAAGATTTACTTCTTCTTTGGTTGTTATTAGGAGAACTGGAAGGAAAAGTGGAAAACTCTTGTTTTTAAGTGCAGCTATCTCCTTATGCTTTCTTGTAAGTTCCACACCGTCTATTATTATTAAATCAAATTCCAGGAGCTGTAAATCCTGGTTTGGTAAAACGATTGAGTAACGATTACAAAGTTCTTTTTCAAGCAATATCTGGTTGTTTTTGTTTGAAACTAAAATAAGTATTTTATCCATAATTTCTATTTTAATAGAACATTTATTAAATCTATAAGTTCCTTCATTACCAAAGGTTTTTCTAATATCCCCTTTGCTCCTTTTTTTAAGCCTTCATGGTTAATTTTGGGATTTTTTATAGGTGAAATGATAAAAAAAGGTTTTTCAATTTTATTAATTCTCTCGCAGTAATTCCATATTCTACTGTCAAAGCCAGCGATATCAAGAAGAGCCAAATCAAATCTATTTTCAATTATAATTTTCTCTAAATTCTCATATGATGAAGTCAAAATTGAATTATATCCTTGTTTACTTAAAAATCTTGCCATTAATTCAAGATTTTTTTCATTTTTACTTAATATGAGGATGGTTGCCATTTCATTTCCCTTTAATTAAAATGGGTGTTCCAGAGAGTATATTTCTCATATTTCTTAGAGGTTCTCCCACTTTAAGACCGTATTTTGTTATACTAAACTCTCTTAAAGTTTTCTCAAAATCTCCGAGTCTCTTTTTAAGAACACCAATAGCTCTTCTTAGTTCACCTTGAACTTCAATATAACGGAGAATAATTACATTATCAGCAAGATAGCTAATGTCTTCCTCTGCAATCTGGAGATCACCTGTAATCTTTTTCATCTCAGTTGGTAGCAATACAGTAATACCTTGTTGGGTTAAATACTTACATAGAGCATGAAGATGTGTTGCTATATCACCACCTTTTACAGAAAGTTTGTATCCAGATGTAGAGTCGATCATTATAATGTTGGTATTATTTTCTTTAATATCTTTTCTTACAAGGTCAGCAAAAGAGCAAGCAGAGTATTTAAGAGGTTCTATCTTTTTTATTGTTAAGTTTTTTTATTTATCATGTCTTTCAATGGAATATTTACAGCTTGAGCTCTTTCAATAATTTTTTCTAAAGGTTCTTCGAAACTATAAAGAACGCTTCTTTCTCCTCTGCCAGCAGCTTCTTTTATAAACTGAAGGCCAAGTGTTGTCTTTCCACAACCACTGGGTCCAGAAATTATTGTTACTGTTCCTCTCTCTATTCCACCATATAGAAGTTCGTCAATTTCTGGAATACCGAAAGAAAGCTTTTGAAAGGTAAAATCAATTTTTTTCTCCACAGGAAGTAAACGAGGATATAAGGTGAATCCTTTATCAGAATGTATCTCGTAATAATGTTTTCCTGGAATAAAATCAGAACCTCTATATTTTTTTATCTCAAGGGTTCTACCAATATCAGAAAAAATTAGTTCTATAATTCCATCACTTAGAAATCTTAAGTCATCATCAGGCGCATCTCCACTTGCTTCAGAGGTAAACAATACAGTAGCATTATTCTCATTGAGAAATCTTAAAAATGAAAGCACTTGTTTTCTAAATTGAAAGACATCCGTAGCGAGATATCTAAATTGGGTCATTGAATCAATAACTACCCTGTTTGGTTTTAATTTTTCAATTGTCATTTTATTTTATTTACAATAGGTTCTCTCTCTACTTCTGCTGGGGAGAATATATCGTAAGATTCAATATGATAGAAAAATTGAGATGAAGGACTTAAATCTAAAAATTCAACATTTTTAAGTTTTAGTCCTATTAGTAAAGCATTATTTCTAATTTGTTCTTCCTTTTCTCCAAGCGTTATAAAAAGGCAGGATTCACCTTTATTGCTGCCTTCTTCTAAAAAATGCAAACATAGAATTGTTTTTCCACATCCCGGCCCTCCTGCAACAAGATATGATTTATTGGGAATATATCCTCCGAAGGAGATCTCATCAAATCCTAAAATACCTGAAGAAATTTTTAACTCATTCTTATATTCTGCCATTAATACCCCTCCTCTTTATTTTTTTTAATTATAATAAAAATTCTTATGAAATACAATTTTAGAGCCTTGCCCTTGAGGTTGATAAATAAGTATAATTAATAAATTTCAAAAGAGGAGGTTTATATATGCTTTCAAAAATTCCTTTTAAAATGGAAAATTTATCAGAAGAACAACTTAACAGAGAGATTTTAAGAATTGGACTAATTGCTGAGCTTGATGCTATCAATCTTTATGAACAACTTGCTTCCTTAACAAATGATGAGAAAATTAAGGCAATATTTCTTGATGTTGCAAGAGAGGAAAAAACTCATGTAGGAGAGTTTCTAACCTTGCTTCTTATGAATGATGAAGAACAGGAAGACGAGTTAGAAGAAGGAAAAGAAGAGGTAGAGGAACTTTTTCAAGAAGAGGAAGAATAATTAAAAAGGTTTTAATATAATTAAAGCATAAATGAGATAAAAGGAACCTGAAAAAATTAAGGTAAAGGGGGAGATTCTCTTTCTAAGGTGAATCTCCCCTAAAATTATTGATCCTGCCAAAATAGCTAAACAAGCACTCAAGAGGGCATAACCAGTAATATTCCAATCAGTAAAAACTATCCCTACAGCCACAGGAAAGGTAGACTGAAAAACCATAGCTCCTGTTACATTTCCCATTGCTAAAGTATCTCTTCCCTTAAAAGTCCAAGTGACGGAGTTAAATTTTTCAGGAAGTTCTGTAGCAACAGGAGCAATAAGAAGGGCAAATAAAAGAGGATCAAAGCCAAATTTTTCTGATATATGCTGTAAGGCAGTGACGAATCCATGAGCTCCTTTAATCATTATTAATAGGGCAAAAAGAGCTTGAATAAGGGACAAAATAGTTTTAAACTTACTTACAGGCAAAATTTTGCCAAAGATTTTTTCAAAATAAAGTTTTTCCTCATGAAGTATAGATTCACTTTCACTTTTAAAAGTTCTGTATAAATAGGCTAAATAGCCTATAAGAAGTAAAATCGCCACAATAAAATGATGCTTTATAAATATGGGTAGAAAAATACCGCAGGAATACATAATCACAAAAAATGTTATGTCTCTTTTTATGGTGGAAAGTTCTGCTTCAAAAACAAATTTTCTTCTTTTTATGAAATAAGAAATGCATACAGTTGTTCCTATCATTAAAAAAGCTAAAGTGGCGAGCATAAAAGGAGCTCCTAAGATTGCTCCTATACCAATTGAATTTCCTACATCTCCTTTATGAAGAAAAATGGCAACCATGGGCAGAATTGTCTCTGGAAGCGCAGTACCTACTGCAGCAAGTATGCTTCCTACTACAGCCTGACTAAGGGAAAGCTTTTTACCAAAAACTTCAATGCCATTTGTAAATACCTCTGCACTAAGTAAAATTAGCAGAAGACTAAAAATGAGTAGAAAAAAGTCAACGGTCATGTTTAAAATTATAAACTAAAGTTCGTAGAGTAAACAATTTTTTTTTGTTTTTTAGGAGGAAAAAAATGGAAGGAGCAACAAAAAAACTTGATTTAACAAGAAATGCCATAGAGGTCCTTAAAAGAAGATATCTAAAAAAAGATGAGGAGGGAAGAATCATCGAAACTCCCGAAGAATTATTTAGAAGGGTTGCTGCAGCAATAGCAGAGATAGACTCTCTCTACGGTAAAAGAGATACAGAAATTAATAAAACAAAGGAAGAATTTTATGAATTAATGACTTCCTTAAGATTTTTACCCAATTCACCTACCTTGATGAATGCAGGCACTCCTCTGGGGCAGCTTAGTGCCTGTTTTGTTCTTCCCGTTGAAGACTCTATGGAGGGCATTTTTGATGCCGTTAAATATGCTGCCATTATTCATAAATCTGGAGGAGGAACAGGTTTTAGTTTTTCTCGCTTAAGACCAAAAGGTGATGTGGTAGGTTCTACAAAGGGAATAAGTTCTGGACCAGTTTCTTTTATGAGTGTTTTTGATGCAGCCACAGAAGCAGTTAAGCAAGGAGGACGCCGTAGAGGGGCAAATATGGGGCTGCTTAGAGTTGACCATCCTGACATAATAGAGTTTATAACCTGTAAAGATGATTTGTCGAGATTTACTAATTTTAATATATCCGTGGGGCTTACAGAAGAATTTATGAAAGCAGTGATTAATGATGAAAAATACGATTTGATAAATCCAAGATCTGGAAAAGTTGTAAATCGCATAAGGGCAAAGGAGGTTTTTGATTTAATCGTTCATCAAGCATGGAAAAATGGAGAACCGGGAATAGTGTTCTTAGACAGGGTTAATGCCGCAAATCCTACTCCTCAAATAGGAGAAATTGAGGCAACAAATCCTTGCGGAGAGCAACCATTACTTCCCTATGAATCTTGCAATCTTGGTTCAATAAATCTATCAAAAATGGTTAAAGATCATGCTATTGATTGGGAACTTCTTAAAGATACTGTTTGGAAGGCAGTCCATTTTCTTGATAATGTCATAGATGCCAATAAATATCCTTTAGAAATCATAGAGAGAAATACAAAGAGTAACAGAAAAATAGGACTGGGGGTAATGGGATGGGCAGACCTTTTAGTGCAGTTAAATATTCCTTATAATTCCAAGGAAGCATTATCCTTAGCAGAAAGCATAATGAGATTTATACTTGAACAAGGAAGATTAGCCTCAGCAGAGCTTGCAAAGGAAAGAGGACCTTTCCCAAATTATGAAAAGAGCATCTATTACAATAAAATGCCACTTAGAAATGCTACTATTACAACAATTGCGCCTACTGGCACATTAAGTATCATTGCAGGCTGTTCTTCAGGTATAGAACCACTTTTTGCCATCTGTTTCATAAGAAATGTGATGGATGGAACAAAGCTTGTAGAGGTGAATCCTTACTTCAGAAGGGCCATGGAGAAATTAGGCTTATGGTCAGATGAACTTGCACAAAGAATTGCAGAAACAGGCTCTATTCAAGGGATAAAGGAAATACCTGAAGAAATAAAGAGAGTATTTGTAACTGCCCATGAAATTTCACCTTCAGATCATGTTCGCATGCAGGCAACTTTTCAGCAATATGTTGATAATGCTGTCAGTAAAACAGTAAATCTTCCAAAGGATGCTACGGAGGAGGATGTAAGGGAAGTTTATCTTCTCGCTTATCGATTAGGATGTAAGGGAGTTACAGTTTACAGAGATGGCTCCAGGCAGGGACAGGTAATTCAAAAAGGAAAAGGGCAAACAGAAACTGGTCATATTAGCTTAAAGCCCAGAAAAAGACCAGAAATCCTTCAGGGTGTTACAAGACTCATGAAAACAGGCTGTGGAAATCTTTATGTAACAATAAACAAAGATGAGAAAAATAAACCCTTCGAAGTATTTACAAATATAGGAAAAGCAGGGGGTTGCGCAGCATCACAAGCAGAAGCTATTGGTAGACTTATCTCTCTTGCTTTAAGAAGTGGAATACAACCACAAGAAATTGTTAAGCAACTAAAGGGAATATCTTGCCATTCACCTGTGTGGTCAAATATGGGGAAAATAACAAGCTGCTCTGATGCCATTGCCAAGGCAATTGAAGCAGAAATTAGAGAGGGAAAAGTAACAGTAGTCGAAAAAATAAATAATAAAAATTCTGAACCGACAGAAGAAGAAAAATTTAATTTAGAAATAGTTCATTATGGCGCATGTCCTGAATGTGGAAGTAGTTTATCCTATGAAGAGGGGTGTGCTACTTGTCATAGTTGCGGCTTTACTAAATGTAGTTAAAAATATTAATTTATTTAAAAAGTAGGCTTTTTCTAATTGACCTTCAAAGGATGGTTAAAATGAAGACTAAGAGAGAATTAATAATAGTAGGCGACAGGGTTCTTATTGAACCTGATGAAAAGGCAGATAAAACAGGTGCAGGACTTTTTTTGCCTCCTACAGTTAAAGAAAAGGATAAAATTATGTGCGGTAGGATTGTAAAAGTAGGACCTGGCTATCCAGTAAATGATCCTTCAGTAATTCTGGAAGAGCCTTGGAAACAAAAACATACTGAAGCAATAAAATACATTCCCTTACAGGCTCAAGAGGGTGATTACGCTTTTTTTCTAAAAGATGCCTCCTTAGAGATAGAATTTGAAGAAAAAAAATATTTGATTGTTCCTCATTCAGCTTTGGTAGCCCTTATAAGGACACAGCTTTTAGAGGATGATGATGATAGAAGATTTTAAATCCACTGATATTTGGAGAGTTTTCAGAATTCAGTCAGAATTGGTAGATGGCTTTGAAACGCTTCACGGTATAGGGCCTGCTGTTTCCATATTTGGAAGCGCAAGACTGACAGAGGAGAGTTTTTACTATCAAGAAGCATTTAAAGTTGCAAAGATACTAAGTCAAAATGGTTTTTCTATTATCACTGGCGGTGGTCCTGGAATAATGGAAGCAGCAAATAAAGGAGCTAAACTTGGTAAAGGTAAATCTATAGGATTAAATATATCCCTTCCCCATGAACAACATCCTAATAAGTATTTAGATATATCTCTCAATTTTAGATACTTTTTTGTGAGAAAACTTATGTTTGTAAAATATTCCATAGGTTTCATAATATTCCCTGGCGGATATGGCACCTTTGATGAACTTTTTGAAGCGTTAACCCTTGTTCAAACAAATAAAATTAAAACTTTTCCTATAATTCTCTATGGCTCTGAATATTGGAAAGGGTTGATCGATTGGCTAAAAACCTCTCCACATTCTATAGGAGCTATAAATCTTGATGACTTAAATTATTTTGTTCTAATTGACAATCCAGAAGCAGTTCATGGTTATTTAAGGAATTACTTAACTAGATTAAGTGTTCCTCTTCCAGAGTTTCAATATTAATAATGCAAAAAGAGAATCTGAAAAAATACAATGAGAAAGAAATAGAGAGTCTTTTTAGCAATCTTTCTCTTCCTTCATACAGAGCAAAACAATTAATTCATTGGATTTATAAAAAGTTTGTTAATTCCATTGATGAAATATCTGAATTTTCAAAATCCTTGAGGCAAAATCTTTCGGAAAGATACTATATAGGTCAAATAAAGCTAATTAAAAGAACCAAGAGTTCTGATGGAACTGAAAAATTTCTCTGGGAATTAGAGGACAATGAACAAATTGAAAGCGTTCTTATCCCAGATAAAAACAGATTAACCATCTGCTTGTCAAGTCAAGTAGGCTGCCCTCTTAAATGTAAGTTTTGCCTTACAGGGAGAATTGGATTTAAAAGAAATTTAATGGCTTGGGAGATTGTAGATCAGTTTATCCAAGTAAGTAAACTTTTGCAGAGCGAAGACAAAAAGATCACAAATATTGTATTCATGGGCATGGGAGAACCTTTGCTTAATTTTGAAAATTTAGTTGATGCCTTGTGGCGATTTAAAAATTTTATTAATTTTTCTCCTCGAAGAATTACTCTTTCTACAGCTGGAATAATTCCTGCTATTAAGGAATTGCCTTATAAAGCACCACCTGTAAAGCTTGCTATTTCATTAAATGCATCTGATGAAAAAACAAGAGATTATTTGATGCCAATAAATAAAAAATATCCTTTAGTTGAGCTTATAAAAACTCTTAAAGAATATCCTCTTAAGGCAGGCCAGAGAATCACTTTTGAGTATGTAATGCTCAAAAATATTAATACTTCTGAAGAGGATGCTTACAGGGTTGCGTCGCTTTTAAAAGGTATTCCTTCAAAAATAAATCTTATTCCCTTCAATCCCTGGGAGGGCTGTAAACTTAAAACACCTGATTATGATGCAATATTTGAATTTCAAAATATTCTGATATCAAAAGGATTTTCTGTATTCCTGCGAAGAAGTAAGGGGAAAGATATACTTGCTGCCTGTGGTCAGTTAAAAGCTTACTATTCGGAGAAGGAAAAATAGATGAAAAGAAAAATCATCCTAATTGCAATTTTATTGATAATTCTATCAATATCAGCCTTTTTTGTTTTTTTCCCCTTTGAGAGTCTTATCAAAAAAAACATTGAAAATTACTTAGACAAAAACATATCAATCAAAAAACTTAAAATTAAATGGAATAATGTTTATGCTGAAGAAATAGTTATGAAAACTCCTTCTGGTGAAGAGTTTCTTAAAATAAAAGAGCTTAAAATTAAGTTATATCTTTTGTCATTATTAAGAAAAAAGTTTGATTTTAAAGAAATTCATTTAGAATCTCCTTCTCTTTACCTAAGGAAAAGTAAAAACGGTGTCTGGCAAATACCTATATTCAAAAAAGAAGAACAAAAAGAACCTGTAAATTTTTACTTTAAAGAATTTAAAGTCACTGATGGAATAATTAGAATTGAAGATGAGCTTAAAAGGTTTGATCTGCAACTAATAGATTTTAAAATGGCAATAAAAAATCACTCTTCTTTTGCTGGGAAAATAGATATTACAGCTGAAGGCAAATGTACTGAAGGAGGAATTATAAAATTAAAATCAGAAGGTAATCTTAAAGAAGAAATTTTCACTGGAACTTTAGTTATAAATGATTTAAATATCCAAGTCTTAAAACCATATATAAAAGGGGATGTGACAATTAAAAAAGGATATTTAAGCCTTAATGCGAACTTTACAGTAAATAAAGGCTATGTAAAAGCTCCTTCTATTCTCAAAGCAAAGGCCATTGAAATAGAACCAAAAGGTTTTTTAATGGGAATAAGTGCTCCAGTTTTTATTAAACTCTTAGAGAAAAGAGGCGAGATAGTTATATCTTTTAATATATGGGGAAGATGGGATAATCTTCAGACTGATTTAGAGAAAGCAATAAAAGCAGAGGCATCAAAAGAATTAGGTAAAACGATCACCTCTCCTATTAGAACTATCATAAAACCCTTAGAAAAAATTTTCTAAGATTTGCGCTCTTTTAATTTCAAAGTCTCTTTAATCATCAATAAAAACTTCATATAGTCAAAGGCAAAATTTAGAAGCTCTGTTTCATCATTTTTAATTTTATTCATTCTTTCTTCTGATACATCAAAAACCTGGAGAAATTTGCTTTCAAAAACAAATCTCCTAAAGGCATCAATATCATAGCAGGCTGTATAAAAGGCTCTTTGCTTTTTATCATCAAGTTTTTCTGCCTTTAGATTTTTTGTAAAGAAAAGCTCTCGCCAACCCCTGTTCATTTCATCATAGAGGTCTACTCCTTGGTCTTTTCTCCATTCGTCAACTGTCCATTCTTTTTCTTCTTCAAAGCCTTTGCAGTGAGGCTCTTTTACAAAAAAGTAATGCTCTTCTGTGATACCATCAGTAAAGTCAAACTTCTTAAGTGATGCCTGTCCTATAGGATAATATCTACATGTAGCAGGCCTGTCTTCATAAACTGAACATCCTGCTTCACAGAGAAAAGGACAGGTTTTTTCATCGTCGTTATTTTTGTTAAGAAAAACAAAAGGATATCCGCTTTTGGGCTCTATAAAAACATAAGTATATTTCAATAGAAATTCACCTGATGTGATACCGAGTCTATTTTTAAGCCTTAAAATATCGTAGGGTGTAAGCATTATATCAATGTTTTTACAGCAGCTTCTGTAGCATGATATTCCAGGATAACAGCGAAACTTAAAATTTGAATCTAATGTTAGCTCACCAGGAGCTATTGCATTAATATTTAACATTATTCCTCCTCTTTAATAATTTTCATAAAAACTTTTCTTGTTCTTGGACCATCAAACTCGCAGAAAAAAATACTTTGCCACTGTCCTAAAATTAGTCTCCCTCCTTCTATAAAAATATTCACTGATGAACCAACTAAAGTTGTTTTTATGTGACTGTCAGCATTTCCCTCCATATGAGAATAGCCTGCACCATAAGGTGCAATCTTCTTTAAGGCATTAATAATATCTTTTTTTACTGAAGGGTCTGCTCCTTCATTAATTGTAATGCCTGCTGTTGTGTGAGGAACATAAAGATAACAAATTCCTTTTTTTACACCTGCTTCTTTCAAAGCCTTTTCCACCTCACCCGTTATGTCAATAAATTCTTCTCTGGAGGAACTTTTTACTGTAATGATTTTTACCATATACTAATCCTCCCAATTCTATCAACAGCTTCTTTAATTCTTTCTTTTGATTGAGTAAGAGCAAATCTTATGTATCCTTCACCATACTCACCAAAGCCAACTCCTGGAGTGCAAAGAACTTCTGCTTCTTTTAGAAGTTTTCCTGTAAAGTCTATGGAGTTTGTTCCACGTGGAACTTTTACCCATAGGTAGAATGTAGCATTAGATTTTTTAACTTCAAAACCTTTAACTTTTAAACCTTCATATAGAATATCTCTTCTTTCCTTGTAAATATCTCTGATTTGCTTAAGAATGGAATCATCAGTATCAAGAGCAACTATACTTGCTTCCTGTATTGCTTGGAAAACACCGGAGTCAAGATTTGTCTTTACTTTTCCAAGTCCTGCAAGAATGTCTTTATTACCTACAGCATAGCCTATTCTCCAACCAGTCATATTGTAGGTTTTTGACAGGGAGTGAAATTCAATGCCTACCTCCTTGGCGCCTTCAATTTCTAAAAAACTTATTGGCTTTTCTTCAAAATATATTTCTGAATAGGCAGCATCATGACAAATAATAATGTTATATTTCTTAGCAAACTCTATCACTTCTTGGAAAAATTCTTTTGGAGCTTCAGCAGATGTAGGATTATTCGGATAGTTTATAAACATCAACTTTGCTTTTTTGCATATATCTTCAGGAATTGCTTTAAGTTCTGGAAGGAATTTGTTTTCCTCTTTAAGAGGCATAAAATAAGGAACTCCTCCTGCAAATTTTGTTCCCACAGGATAAACAGGATACCCTGGAGAAGGCACTAATACAACATCTCCAGGATCTATGAATGCTAAAGGTATGTGTCCAATTCCTTCTTTTGAACCTATAAGGGACAACACCTCATTTTCAGGATTAAGCTCCACATTAAATCTTCTTTTGTACCATCTTGCAACTGCCTCTCTATAGCTTAGCATGCCCTCATAACTTGGATACCTATGATGCTCAGGTTTTTCAACTGCTTTCTTCATTGCCTCCACAATATGTTTTGGTGTGGGAATGTCTGGGTCGCCTATGCTTAGGTCAATAAGATCTGCTCCCTTTTGAAGAGCTTCTCTTTTCATCTGGTCAATTGCTGCAAAAAGATAGGGCGGAAGAGTTCTTATTCTTTCAGCATATTGAATTTGCATTAGAACCTCCTAAAAAGTTTATTTATTCAGTTTACAAAAATATGGCTAATATTTCCAAATTTAGATTTTTTATAGAGATGTTCCACGTGGAACATTAAGCAAAGAAGTTTTTATAAATATTATATCTGCAGCAGCTAAAAGGCATGCTTTAATAATTAATGCCTCAGGAATTTTCTCATAACTTATTCCTAAAAAATCTATTGTCCTACATTCTTCATCACCACAAACATCACAGCACTTTGATTTGCCAACTTTAGAATTTAACCATTCTTCAAGTGATTTATTGTTAATCCATATCTGGTTTGATTGTAATGGTGCTTTTTTGAATTCATCCATGGTCAATTCTATCTTATCAAGAACTACTTCTATGCTTAAGGCCGACAAAGCTTTTTTTATCTTTTCATAGGCTTTTTCAATTTCTTTTTCTGTGCCTTCACATCTCGGACATGTTCTATTATTATCAATTACTCTTTGCCATTTTATTAGAAGTTTTTTCATATCCTTATTTTTTCTTGAGAAAAGATTTTTTTCTGTGTTTAATTATAAAAAACTGATTAGCGCAAACTTAATATTTTCAATCATTTGTACTATTTTAAATGTTTTATAATATAATTTTAAAGTGACTCTGTCGCCTTCAATGCATTTCTTGTTATTTAAAAAACATTTAAAAGATTAAATTTAGAGGATGAAACATACTATTTATAATTTTGTTATAATTTAAAAAAACTTAAGGAGGTTTTCCATGCAATTTGATCCTACTATATTTTTTTGGCTCTTCCTCATTATTATAGCTTTACAACCTGTCATAAAACAGAGACTTCTTGAGAATGCAAGGATAAAACTTATTGCAGAGATTGAAAAGCAAAGGGGAAGTAGAGTGATTCTTCTTGTGCACAGGCAAGAAACTATGAGTTTTTTAGGCTTTCCTATAATGCGTTTCATAGATATTAATGACTCTGAAGAAGTTTTAAGAGCTATTCATTTAACAGATCCAGAAATGCCTATTGACCTTGTAATACACACACCAGGTGGCTTAGCAATTGCAGCTACTCAGATTGCTCGGGCACTTTCAAAACATAAGGGAAAAGTTACAGTATTTATTCCCCATTATGCCATGTCTGGTGGAACTTTAATTGCTCTTTCGGCTGATGAAATTGTGATGTGTGAACATGCGGTATTAGGACCTCTTGATCCGCAGTTAGGTCAGCTTCCTGCGGTATCAATTCTTAATGCTGTTCAGAAAAAACCTATTAATGAAATTGATGACAACACACTCATCCTTGCAGATCAGGCAGAGAAAGCAATAAAACAAATGAAACATACTATCGTAGAGATTCTCTCCACAAATATTCCAAAAGATAAAGCCCTTGAAATTGCTGAAACACTTGTATCAGGGAAATGGACACATGATTATCCCATTAGCGCAGAGGAGGCAAAAGCAATGGGGCTACCTGTTTCTAAGAATATGCCAAAGGAAATATTGTTGCTTATGAATTTATATCCTCAACCAGTCAGACACTCTGTTGAATATATTCCTGTGAGGAAAAGCAAGATTTGAAAAGGTTTTTATCTTTTCCAGAAAAAGGGAGTAAAAAGTATAAGAACAGTATAATACTCGAGTCTACCTGCAAGCATGCAGAAAATAAGCACCCATTTGCCAACAAGAGGAATAGAGGCATAATTACTGGAAGGACCTGCATGTCCTAAAGCAGGTCCTACGTTATTCATTGCTGAAATAACAGTAGATAGAGCAGTTATTATATCAATGCCCGTGGCAGCCATGGCAAGACTGGCTAAAGCACATAAGAAAAGAGCAAGAAAAACGAATCCCCAAATACTACCAAGGGTCTCTTTTGTTAAGAATTTTTCATCCAGTTTTAACGCCAAAACAGCCCGGGGATGAATGAGTTGATGAAACTCCCTGAATATTTGTTTAATCATCAAGTAAATTCTTACTTGCTTGAGTCCACCAGCTGTTGAACCTATCATTCCTCCAACAAACATTATGATAAGTAATACTAATTGAGAGAAAGAGCTCCAATTTAAATAATCGGCTGTTGCAAAACCTGTTGTTGTAATTATTGATACAACCTGAAAAAGTGCATATCTGAAGGAGTCAGTGAGGGAATTGTAGTAGTCAAATAAATTGATAGTCAGTAAAATTACCACAAAAGAAACTAAAAATAAATAAAATCTGAACTCAGCATTTTTTAAAAAAACTTTAAGATTCCCTTTCACACCATAAAAATATAGGGAAAAATTGACTCCGCCAAGAAACATTCCCAAAGTAGTAACATATTCTATCATGGGATTACTGAAGGCTCCAATACTTAAGTTTTTTGTGGAAAAACCCCCTGTGGACACAGTACTGAAAGAGTGACATACAGCATCATACAAATCCATTCCTGCAGTCAGATATAGCATTATTATAAAAAAGGTTATTCCTATATAGATTAACCATAGAGCCTTTGCTGTATCTATTATTCGAGGTCTTAATTTGTCAACACTTATTTCGGGTACCTCTGCTTTAAAAAGCTGCATCCCGCCTGTTCCAATTATGGGAAGTACCGCTAAAGCAAACACAATAATTCCCATTCCACCTATCCATTGAGTCATGCTTCTCCAGAAAAGAAGTCCTGCTGGTAGTGATTCCACATCGGAGAAAATACTTGCTCCAGTAGTGGTAAAACCTGACATAGATTCAAAAAAAGCATCAGTAAAGGAATTTACAGAACCTGTAAAAATATAAGGTAAGCAACCGAAAAAGGTAACACTTAGCCAAGAAAGTGTTACGGTCATGAAGGCTTCTCTATACATTATATCTTCGTGTCTGTATTGCTTAGTTAATGCTATTAACAAAGATCCACATAAAAGAGTAGTTAATAGAGAAAAAATTATCGCTACAAGATCTGAAGATTTATTTAAAATTGAAACAAAAAGAGGAGCAAACATTAAAATTGATAGAATTACGAGAATAATCCCAACGATGTTAAGGACAGCTTTGAAGTTCATGAGAAAAGTTTCTCTACCTCTTTAATTGAATCTCTTAAGGTAAAAATAATTAGTTTGTCTTTTTCCTTTATAATGTCATCTCCTGTGGGAATAATAATCTTATCTTGTCGTATTATGGCGCCAACAATGGAATTTTTTGGAAAAATATTTTCTTTCAATATTCTTCCTGAGATGGAGGTATTTTTTGTTACTTCAATTTCCATGATTTCTGCTTTATTTTCTGCAATGGCAGTTAGTGAAATAACCTCACCACGTCTAAGATATCTAAGAATAATACTTGCTGTAAGAAGTCTGGGGCTTAAAACAGATTGGATTCCTAAGTTATGGGCAAGGGATACATAATCTGTTTTATTTACAATAGAAATAACTTTTTTTACTCCCAGTTTTTTTGCAAGTAAAGATGCCATTATATTTAATTCATCATTGTTGGAACAAGCAATATAGGTGTCCATATTACTTATGCTCTCTTCAATTAAAAGCTGTTTATCAGTACCATCTCCATGAAGAACCAGGGCTTTTCCTAAATGCTTACTTAGAAATTTACATCTTTCAGCATCTTTTTCAATTATCTTTACATCAGCTTTATTTTCCATTTTACTTGCTATGTAATAGCCAATTCTTCCACCACCCAGAAGCATAATTTTTCTTGAAGGTTTAATAGTAAATCCGAAACTTTGAATAATTTCAAGAATGTCCTCCTTTTGAATGGGCATGTAAACTATATCTCCCTCCTGTAGAATATCTTCTCCAGAAGGAATTATTACTGAATCTTCCCTTTCAATGGCACCTATTATAAAGTTTTTATTTATTATAGACCTTAAGGATTTTAATTTTTTTCCATTTAAAGAACTTTCTTTTGGAATTTTAAGTCCAATAACCATTATCTTGCCCTGTTCAAATTCAATTACTTCACTGGCGAAAGGATTTTCAATTAGACGAATTATTGCCTCTGCTGCTTCAAGTTCAGGATTAATTGCTTGATCAATGTCAAGGTTGGACTCTCCAAGAAGTTCTTTGTTAAAGAAATAATCAGGATTTCTGATTCTTGCAATTTTACGCTTTATGTTAAAAAGAGCTTTAGCAAGTAGGCAGGCTATCATGTTAGTTTCATCACTGTTTGTTACTGCAATCAACAAGTCTGCGTTATCAGCACCAGCTTCTTTGAAAGCTGAAGGGTCGCTTCCTTCTGCCTCAATTGTGGCAATATCAAGTTCTTCAGAAATTCTTTTTAGTTTCTCACCATCTCTATCAATAATTACAACATCTACTCCCTCAAAGGTTAAAAATTTAGAAATTTGATATCCTACTTCTCCTGCACCTACAATAATTACTCTCATTTTTGAAACTCTATGCTTTTTTTCTTTTGTCTACTATTCTAATTGCTTTACCGGGCACTCTTTGTATTGTTCCTTCAGGTACCACTTGAATTTTACTTCTGAAGCCAAGAAAATCATAGAGTTCCAGGTTAAGCTTTTCAATTTCTCCTTGAGTGATTCCGTTGTCAGCTTTTTCCACTATTATTGTCATGTCATCTTTACCTTTAATTGTTTCAATTACCAGTTGATAATAAGGAGAAAGTCCTTTATATTTCAGCAAAATCTGTTCTACTTGAGATGGATAGAAGTTTACTCCTTTCACTTTAAGCATATCATCAGTTCTACCCTTTATTCTGTCTACTCTTATATGGGTTCTTCCACAAGAACACTTTTCGTAGGTAAGTATCTTTGATATGTCCCTTGTTCTATATCTTATTAAAGGAAGCCCTTCTCTGGTAAGAGTTGTGATAACCATTTCTCCTTCTTGAAGGACTGAGAGAGGCTTTTCAGTTTCAGAATCAATAATCTCCACAATGTAATGATCTTCCCAAACATGAATTCCTGCTTTTGCTTCACAGTCTATTCCCAGTCCTACTCCTCCAGTCTCTGTAAGACCAATTATATCAAAAGTTTTCACTCCCATCTCTTCTTCTATTCTTTTTCTGTATTCATCAGACCATGTTTCAGCGCCAAGTATGGCAACCCTGAGTTTTGTCTCTCTAAAATCAAAACCGCTCTCTTTTGCCACCTCTATTAGTCTTGCTGGATAAGAAGCAATGGCACCGAAAGCTGTCACACCGAGGTCTTTTATGAGTTTAAGCTGCATTAATGATCTTCCAGCACCAGCAGGAACGATAAAACAACCAAGTCGCTCAGCACCATAATGAAAACCAAAACCTCCATTGAAAAGTCCAAAGGAAGGCATTATCTGTATTTTATCTCTGTATGTTAATCCGGCTGTGGCAAGACATCTTGCCATTATTTCTCCCCACTGAATAATATCATTTCTTGTCATGGCATTTATAACAGGTACTCCAGTGGTACCAGAGCTCATGTGCATCCTTGCACATTCTGATAGGTCAACTGCTATGTGGTTAAAGGGATAACATTCTCTAAGATCATCCTTGGTTATAAAGGGAAGATTTTTAAGATCATCAAGGCTATGGATGTCTTCGGGTTCTATGCCTTTGTATTTGTCCTTAAGTTTTGAAGGAGAATTTTTTAGATATCTTAAAGTCTTTCTTAATCCTATAAGTTGAATTTTTTCAATTTCTTCTCTTGGTAATGTCTCTCTCTCAGGATTGAACATATTCATACCCCTTTAAAAAAGATTTTCTATTTTCCTCATCAAGAATTTTTATGAAATCCTCACTGTCAAAAAACTTTGCTCTTTTTACAAAAACTCCCAGTAAAAAAGTGTTTATAAATCTCATTGAGACTTTCTCTAATGCAGCCTGAATTTCATCGTTTTTAAAAGTAAAAACATTATTTCCGAAACTCTTAGCATAATCAATCAAATCATCACTTAGAAGAATTACCAGATCAGCAGATCCTTTTTTTACGAGACCGCACATACCTTGGCCAATCTTCATCTGAATTTCAACAGTACCGCCTTTTTTTGCCATGCCTTTTATTTCTGTAGAACAAACAGAAAGACCTCTATTGATTGCTGCTTGAGCAATTATTCTGGAAAAAAATATTACTCCCTGTCCACCTTTACCAAGTATCACAATCTTCATCGGTTTATTCTAACAAAACAATTGCTTTTTTGGGACATATGTGAATACAGCAACCACATCCTATACATAAGGGATCATTAATCTTTGCTTTATTTTCCTCTTCCTTAAACTCTATAGCAGGACATTCAAATTCTATCAAACAAACTTTGCAGCCTTTACAGAGTTCATGGGAAATTTTTACCCTGTATTTAGGATTTAATTCTAATCCTTCTTTAGTATTAATGCATAAATGTCTGAAAATAATCACTGCTGGTTCAGCCTTTTCCTTTAGGTATTTTTTTGCTTCTTTTAAGATTTTAATGGAATTCTCAAAATCATAGGGATCAACAGTTTCAACAAACTTTACTCCAATTCCTTTGACTACATCTTCTATACAAATGGGTACTGTAATTTCTCCTAAGGAGCTCTTGTCATCAGAGAGGGTTTTTTGATTTCCTGTCATGGCAACACTTTTATTGTCTAAAATAACTATTAAAAAAGGGACTTTGTAATGGATAGAATCAATTAATGGCGGAATGCCAGAATGAAAAAAAGTTGAATCTCCGATTATTGCTACAATATCTTGCTGTTTTTCCGCCAAAGAAAAAGCTTTTTTCATTCCAAAACCAAAAGATATACTTGCTCCCATACACAAAACAGTATCAGTAACATTAAAGTTAAGGGCAAGAGTATAACAACCAATGTCTCCATTGTAGATAGCCTTTTTACCAAAAACTCTTTTAACTTCATAAAGGGCAATTCTATGACCACATCCTGGACATAGAGAAGGTCTTTTAAGAGGAGGTGAAAAGAAATTTTTCTCTCTTTTTATTAGTCCAATTTTTTCTAAAATATCTTCGCATACTTCTATAGTTAACTCTCCTTCTTTTGGAACTATGCCATTTCTCCTACCTTCAGTACATAATTGTAATTCTATAACTGGTGTAGACTCTTCTATGGTAATTACTCTTTGAAAATTGGAAAAATCAAAATTCTTTAAGGGATAAGGCATGTCAACTTTTGCAAGAGTAACTTTATCTTGAAGTTCGTACTCTTCAATTAATTCATAAAGATAGGAAAAGACAGCACCACTCGAAATGAGTAAAAGAGGACCATTGAAGAAAAATTTTAATTCATTTAGGGATTCAATTTCAGAAATAATCCTATTTAATTTATTGTGAAGCATTAATCTTTGACGAGGGGTTGCTGCATATCGCCAAAGCTTTTTTTCCCAGTCCTTAAGGGTTTTAAAATTTACTTTTATTGAATCCAAAGGCATTAACTGTTCCATTTTTACATCTGCTCTTCCATGAGATACGCGAGTGCTACTACGAAGCATGACAGGGATGCTATATTTTTCACTTAATTCAACGGCTTTCTTTGCAAATTCATAAGCCTCCTGAATGGTTGATGGGTCAAAAACAGGTATTTTTGCTCCCATCGCAAAAAAACGACTATCCTGCTCAGTTTGAGAAGAATGAGGGCCTGGATCATCTACACTAATTACAACCATGGCAGAATCAGTGCCCACATAGGCTGAATTTATAAAGGGATCCATAGCTACATTCAGGCCTACCTGTTTCATAGTTACAGCTGCTTTAATACCACATAGGCTTGCAGCGTAGGCAATTTCATAAGCAACTTTTTCGTTTACTGCCCAGTCAATAAAAGCTTTAATACCTTTTTCCTTTATAATTTTTTGGGCTGTAGGAATAATTTCACTGGAAGGAGTGCCTGGATAACCTGAAATAAATTTTATCCCTGCTTCAATTAAACCATAAGCGATGGCTTCATTACCTGAGAGATATAATTTTTGCATCTTATTATGATAAGAAAAAAATCTTCTCCCTTGCAATTATAAATTAATTAAAAAGTCAATCTAATGGAAATTTAGACTTTTTCTAAACTTAAAACTTCTAAACCTCTTCACCTATTGAGAGGATTTTTAGGCTGCTGGTCAATCAATGATGTTGAAATTATCAGAGAGGTCAGGAAGCTTAATCTATGGAAGGGCCTTCGGATTTTTATCAAATTAGAATTAACGTGAGAACCAGCTTTTTATTTCCTTTAAAGAGATAAATTTTTTAGTTGGTCTTCCATGGGGGCAATGATCAGGATCAGAGGTTTTCTCCAGTTCTCTTAATAAAGTATTAATTTCGTTAAGAGTTATTTTATTATTTGCCCTTAAGGACTTGTGGCAAGCTATGATTGAGGCTATTTTTTGTTTAATATCAATAAAATCTGGTTTAATGATTTCCTCTCTTAATGTAATGGCAATACTTTCAATAATATCCACTAAATCAGCATCCTTTAGAATTTGAGGAATGTTTCTTATGATTATGGAGTTTTTACCAAAGTCCTCAGCCTCTATTTGTAGATTATGAAGAAGAGATAAATTTTCCTTTATCAAGTAATAATCTTGGGAGGTCAGATTTATAATTTGAGGAAAAACAAGCTTAGTTGAATTTTCAGGCATTCCATTAAGAATTTTTTCAAAGATTACTCTTTCATGACCTGCATGGTAATCAATAAATAAAATACCGTCGTTTCTTTGCAAAGCCACAATGGCATCTCCTAAGTTAAGAAATTGAAAAAATTCTTGTCCCTGAATTTCATTTTGAGAGTCAAAAAAAGATTTTTGAGTAAAAGAGCCATTAGAGACAAAATTTTCTTTCCATACAACAGGAGATTCTTCTACTTTATTAAGACTTTGTTGTTCTTTCAATTTAAAAATAAGTTGTCGGATACGTTGAGGGTCTCTAAATCTTGCCTCCTTTTTGGATGGATGAACATTAAAATCTACAGCCTCAGCTGGAATATTCAAAAACATTATAAATTGGGGATGTTTGTCACCTACTTGGAAGGCCTGATAGAGAAAACTTAAAAGAAGTGGTTCTCTAACAGGTCTTTGATTTATGAAAATTAACTGTTTTGCTCTTTTGCTTCTGTCTAATTCATTGCCACCCCAGAAAAGTTCTAATCTCCATCTATCATCTGTAATATCTCTAAAATTTAACTTTTCAAAAAATTCTATTCCATAAAGCTGGCAAATTCTTTCCTGAATAGAAGAAGAAGGTTGGATATTTAAAACTTCTTCATCATCAATATTGAGATAAAAAGCAATTTTAGGATAGCAAAGGGCATAGTTTTGAACGGTTTCAATGATATGGGATTTTTCTGTAGCAGGAGATTTAAGAAATTTTTTTCTTACAGGTGTATTAAAGAAAAGATCTCTTACCTCCACTGTTGTACCTAATGTTATAGCTGGTTTTCTCTCAATAAGTTTTCCTCCTATGGAGTAAACTTCTGTTCCTAATTCTTCTTCCTTATGCTGAGTAAGGATTTTAAGTTTACAAACTCCTGCTATGGAGTAAAGAGCTTCTCCTCTAAAACCAAGGGTTTTTATGTTTAAGAGATCTTCTTGCTTTTGTATCTTACTTGTGGCATGCCTTTGAAAAGCTAAAATAACATCATCAGAATATATACCTTCTCCATCGTCTACTACTTTTATTAGAGCTGTGCCATATTCTTTAATAAAAATTTTTATGGAGTTTGCCCCTGCATCAATGGAGTTTTCAATTAGCTCCTTCACCACAGAGGCGGGTCTTTCTACCACCTCTCCTGCTGCTATTTTAGAGACAAGGGATTCAGAGAGGATTTTAATTCTACCCATTACCAAGGACCATACTCAAAGAGAAAATGAGGATGTCCATACCAAAACCATAGATAGGGTCGCCAATTAGGATAATAAGGTATTCTTTTTTTCCATAAATAGGTTGCTTCGCATTCCAGTATTGGGAAATTATATGACATTTTATCTATTTTACCTTCCTTAAAACCTTTGAACTTGCCAATTACTGTTAAATATCTTCCTTTTGTATAAACAGCGCAGTCAAGGAAATTTTTAGACTTTGCAAGGAATCTTCCTTCTGAAGCATCTTTTTCCATTGGATAACCATCTTTTTCAAGTGGTAAATAGAGTACCTCAAATACTGTTTCTTCTTCATAATTTATGCAATTAGTTATTTTTCCGCCCCAAAGAAGAGAGACATTTAAGTATTTGTCAGGATCATTTTTCACCATATTTAAGGAAATATCTCTTAGAGCAGGTGTGTCCTGAAGAGGTTTAGGTAAAGAGGCGCAACTACAAAGGAAAAGCATCAAAAAAGCCAATATGACCTTTGTCAACTTCATATTTCATTATATCAATAATGTGTTAAAATAAAAAATTGTGAAAGATATTTTTGGAGGTAAGCATGAATAAAGTTCTAATGAAAGGAAATGAAGCTGTTGCAGAAGCAGCTATAAAAGCAGGATTGAAATTCTATGCTGGCTATCCTATAACCCCTCAAAATGAAATTCCTGAGTACTTATCAAAAAGATTACCTGAGGTAGGAGGAGTTTTTATTCAAGCTGAAAGTGAGATTGCAGCGATCAATATGATTTATGGTGCTTCTGCCTGTGGAGTTAGAGCGATGACATCTTCCAGTTCACCTGGAATAAGCTTAAAACAGGAAGCCATATCATACATGGCAAGTGCCGAACTTCCCGCAGTCATAGTGAATATGATGCGGGGAGGACCAGGCTTGGGGAATATATCTGGTAGTCAGGCAGACTACTTTCAAGCAGTAAAAGGGGGTGGGCATGGTGATTATCACCTCTTAGTTTATGCTCCCTTTAGTGTCCAGGAACTTTGGGATTACACAATTCTTGCCTTTGAAAAGGCTGATGAATGGAGAAATCCTGTTATGATTCTCGGCGATGGAGTGATTGCTCAGATGATGGAACCCCTATTACCTATAGTTCCAGAGATGAAATTTTATGATAAGTCTTCATGGGCTTTAACAGGGGCAAAAGGCAGACCCTCAAGATTTATAAGGACTCTTCTTATGGGAGAAGGTGAACTTGAAAAACACAACCAAAAGCTACAAGAAAAATATAACCAGTGGAAAGAAAAGGAAGTAAGATACGCAACTTATTATATAGATGATGCTGAATTTATAATCGTAGCATTTGGCTCTGCTGCAAGAATTTCTCTATCTGCTTTAAGGAGACTCAGGCAAGAAGGTATAAAAGTAGGACTTCTTAGACCTATAACTCTCTATCCTTTCCCAGAAGAAATAATAAGACAGCTTGCTCAGGAGGTTGAGAAATTTGTAGTGGTTGAATTTAATGCTGGACAAATGGTTGAAGATGTGAGACTTGCTGTAAATGGCATGGCAGAGGTGTATTTCTACGGTAGACCTGGCGGAAGCATTGTTACAGCAGAGGATATTTATGAAGCCCTTTCTAAATATACAATATCAGAGGGAATATCTCTAAGAGTATAAGGGATTTATGAATTTTGAAAAATTTATAATATCACTTCTTGTATTCATTGTTTCCGGTGGTATTCTATTTCTTTTCAGATTTTTCCTCTTTAAATCACTTCATCAGTGGGCTAAAAGGACAAAAACTGGCTTAGATGATTTAATAATAAATACTATTAAAACTCCTTCCATTTTTTGGTGTATAGGTATTGCTCTTTATATTGCCATTGAAAATTCTGAAATTCCCCCCAAGTATACTTTTTACATGATAAAAGTCATTCATGTATTGATAATTATCTCTGCCACCATAGCTCTTGCTAATGTCGTTAACAGATTATTTTCAAAATTTTTTGAGCGGTCTAATGTTTCTGTCCAATCAACAGGTCTTCTTAATACATTAATTAAAGGAGCTGTCTACTTAATTGGTTTGATAATTATTCTTAATATTTTCGGCATTTCCATAGCTCCACTAATAACTGCCCTTGGAATTGGTGGATTGGCAGTTGCTCTTGCTTTGAAAGATACCTTGGAGAATCTCTTTGCCGGTGTCAATATTATGGCAGAAAAATCAATAAGAGTTGGAGATTTTGTAAGGCTTGATAATGGTCAAGAAGGTTACGTAGAGGATATTTCATGGAGAACAACAAGAATAAGAATGCTTTCAAATAATTTAATAATCATACCTAACAGCAAGCTTGCACAGAACATTTTAGTTAACTATTCATTACCAGAAAGTAAAATGTCTCTTACTATTCCTATAAGTGTTAGCTATTTTTCTGAACCAGATAAAGTTGAAAAAATATTATTGGAGGAAGTAAGAAAAGCTATTGAAGAAGTTCCAGGAATTCTAAGTGAACCAGAACCAAGAGTAAGATTTGTCCCCGGATTTGGTGAGAGTTCTCTTGATTTCACAATTCTTTGTTTTATTGAAGACGTTTCTTATCAATATCCAGTCCAGCACCAATTAAGAAAAAGAATATTTAAAAGGTTTCAGCAAGAAGGTATTGAAATTCCCTTTCCTCAAAGAGTTGTTTGGCTTAAAAGTGATTCTTCTACTTAGCTCTTGGATGATGTTTAAGATATTCCTTGCGAAGTCTATCCATAGTGACTTTTGTATAAATCTGTGTTGTAGAAATGTCGCTATGTCCTAACATTTGTTGGAGAGATCTTAAATCAGCACCACCTTCAAGTAAATGAGTAGCAAAGCTATGTCTTAACATATGAGGTGTAACTTTAATTCCAGCAATTTTTGCCATGACTTTCAAGTTTTGCCAAAATCTTTGCCTCGTCATAGCTTGCCCCCGATTATTAAGAAAGAGGAAATCGGAGGCTCTTTTTTTCATCAATTTAGGCCTTAGAGTGACTAAATATTCTTTCACTTTCTGTAAAGTTCTCTGAGCAACAGGAACTATTCTCTCTTTGTTTCCCTTTCCTCTTACTCTTATAAAGCCTGCTTCAAAGTTTATATCATGAAGTGTTAATTTGACAAGTTCACTAACTCTTAAACCACAAGCATACATAAGCTCTAACATACTAATATCTCTAAGAAAGTATTTATTTTCTGTCATAACTTGTAGCAACTTTTTGACTTCTTCCAAGGTGATTGCCTTCGGGAGTCTTAACCAAATTTTTGGAGTTTTAAAACCCTCTACAGGATCATGTTCGATTTGATTATCATAAATGAGAAAGCGGAAAAATTGTTTTAGTGAAGATAAAATTCTTGCAGTGGATGCTGAGCTATAACCTTTCTCTTTTAAGTCTATTAGATATTCCAGTATGTGTTTTTGTTCACATTGATCTAAGATTATTTTTTTTGCATCTAAATATTTCAAGAAAGCCTTTAAATCATTTTCATAGGACTTTACAGTATTCAAAGATAGGGCTTTTTCAGTAAGACAGTAGTTAAGAAATTTTATGAGAATTTCTCTTTGTTCCATTTTTTAGATACTCTTCAATTCCTGCCTGTGTCCGAAGCATCTCATAAAAAATCTTACCGAGCTTAAATAGATTTTCTGTATCTGCTTTATTATAAGAAATGAGTAGTTCCAAACTTTCAGAATTTCCCTTTAGATAGGAATTCCAAAATTTAACAGCATCATAACCATTAAGTCCTTTAATCTCTTCTTTTCTTTCGATTAGGAAAAGGGATTCCAGTTTTTTAAGCCCTCCTTGAATTCCCAATCTTTTGCCAGCAAAGAAAAGATCAAAATGAGGCAGATTTTCAATTTGTAGCGTAGGGAATTCTTTTTTTAAAAAAGGAATGTCAAAAATGCTTCCATAGAAAGTGATGAGATATTTATACTCTGATAGAGCTTCTTGAAGTGACTCCTCAGATAAATTTTCTCCTCTTATTAATGCTTTATATCCCCTTATTGAATAAAGTCCTACAACTGTAACATATCCTCCTTTTTCAGGATTAAAACCATTGGTTTCTATGTCAAGGCATAGAGCATGTTGTAAAAATTCATCAAATAGTCGCCAATGCTCTCTTTTTTTTAAATTTTTTGAGAAAAATAAAAAATCACCTGCCTCTAAAGCTTCTGAAGCTCTATATAAAAATTCATCGTATACCTTCTTTTTTTCTCCATAAATATCTAAAATTTCGCTACATAGGAAAAAATCTTCCCAGTTTAGCACTCCTTCTTTCCAGAGCCTTCTTTCTCTCTTCTCACCAATACCATCCAGAAGCAAAAAAGTGTTTCTAATCATAAACCTATTATATTAAGCTTTAAAAAATTTAGACAAGAAATATATTAAAATAAATGATGACTTCTCGTACCTTACTTTTTGGTGAAGGGCTTTTTGAGACAATACTTTGGAGAGGTAAGACGAATAAACTACTTAAACATTATGAAAGATTAAAAAAATCTGCCCAATATTTTCATCTTTCCTGTCCTGACTTTGAAACTTTCTATAAAGAGATAGAAAAAAGGACAAAAGGCAGGATAAATCTCTATGTAAAATTTTGTCTCATATCCAAAGGCTCTCTCCTTTACTGGAGTCTTCCAGAAAAAACAGAATATTTAGTATTGATAAAATCTTACAAATCCAATAAATTGCCTAAAAAAATCTGCCTTTCAAAAATTAGAAGACATACCCAAGACCCTACTGTATATCACAAAACAATGAACTATATTCCAAACATAATGGTGAAAAGAGAAGCTTTGTCAAGGGGTTTTGATGATGCACTACTTCTTAATGAAAAAGATGAGATAACTGAATGTTCTGCCTCCAATATTTTTATCATTAAAGATAACAATTTTTTTACTCCCTCTCAAACCTGTGGACTTTTGAAGGGAACAACAATGGAAATTTTAATCGAAAAAATATCCATAAAGGAAAAGCCTCTCTTTATAAGTGATATCTATGATGCTTCCTATGTCTTCATTACCAATACTTTGATGGGGGTTTGCCCAGTGATACAATTTGAGGATAAAATCTTTAGAATAAATCCTCAGCTTACTGATTATTTAAATTCTCTTATTGAAGGAGAAAACTCTCCTTAAATGCTTATCCTTTCAGGAAGTTGGTTTGGCAAATCAGGCTTTTATGAAGCAGATATTGAAGATATAAAGTTTTATGATTGCCTTTCAATGGTTGAGAACTTTCAAGCTCGAAGCTTTGTTGTATTTTCCTTTGATCTTTCCTCTGAAATTCTTGATTTAACTCTAAAAAAAACTTCTTTACCACCAGTAATTGAGGTGAAAATTAGAAAATTTAGAAAGATTAGGAGGAAAAAGGCAAAGTGCAGCCTCTCTTTTATTGGTAGCAGTCTCAAAGCAGAGGAATTTATGGAACGAGTAGAAAGAATTCGCAAATACATTGAAGAAGGAACTATCTATCAAGTAAATCTTACAAATCGCTTTGATTTTGAGTTTAATGGCGATTCTGAATCTTTATTTTTTAATTTCTATAGAAATCAGCCTGTTCCTTATGGCTTTTATCTTAAAGCTTTTAATTTTTTTATCATTTCAGGGTCAATGGAGTTGTTTTTAGAGAGAAAAGGTAACATAATAAGTACCAAGCCCATAAAGGGTACTTCTAAATCATTAAAATTTCTTCAGAATAGCCATAAAGACAAAGCTGAAAATCTCATGATCACTGACATGATGCGTAATGACATTGGTAGAATATCAAAAATAGGCAGTGTAGTAGTAACAGAACTTTTTAAAATAACCAAATATCGAACTTTATATCAAATGCATTCCACCGTAAAAGGGATAACAGATTCCGATTTAATGGAAATAATTAAAGCAACCTTTCCTCCTGCCTCGGTAACAGGAGCTCCAAAAATAAAAGCTGTAGAAATCATTGATATCCTGGAACCTCATGCTCGAGGATACTATTGTGGTTGTGCTGGCTTGATAAGAAATGAAAAGAACTTTACTCTCTCTGTGCTTATAAGAACAGCCGTAGGTTTAGATAAGGAGATTTCCTATTATGCAGGCTGTGGAATTGTGGGGGATTCGCATCCTAAAAAGGAATTGGATGAGCTTTATTTAAAAATTAAGGCCTTCTACAGTAACAATTTTTAGTATTTAAATACAGGGAAAAGATAATTTTTATAATATCCAAGAGGGGATAAATTTTGATAAAAAGTGTTAAAATTAGGAAATAAAATGGGGAGGTTAAAATGAGAGAAGAAGGTAAAATTTTAGCAGCTTTTTTACTGGGAGGTCTTATAGGTGCGGCTGTGGCGCTTCTTTATGCACCAAAATCAGGTGAAGAAACAAGGAAAGACATTAAAAAGAAAGCAAAAGAGTTAAAGAAAAAAACTGTAAGGGCAGCAGAAGATCTTTATGAAGAGATAGAAGAACTTTCTGAAATGTTAAAGGAAAAAATTAATGACATTAAAGAAAAAGGACAAGAACTCACCTCCGATGCGAAAGAAGAAATACTTAACCAAATTGAAAAACTCTCAAGGATAATTGAAGAAAAGAAGAAGAAGCTCTTGGAGAGGTTTGATTGATAAAAGAGAAAGCTCTTCAGGACTTAGATTATTTTAAAGTTTTAGAGATAATAATTGAATTTTCTAATTCAGAGGCAACAGCTAAATCAATAAGGCAAATTTATCCTGCTAAAAGCTTAAAAGAAGCTCAGGAACGACTAAGAGAATTTGGAGAAATAAAGGAGTATATGGACAGGGGAGGAGAAATTCCTCTCTCTTCCTTTCCTGATATATCACCTTTGCTTCAAAGGGCATCAAAAGAAGGGGTTTTTTTTGAGGCATGGGAGTTAACTAATTTTCTAAAGGTATTAAGAGTATTAGATAGAATTTCTAACTGCACTGAAGAATTATTAAATTTTCCAAATTTAGGCAAGAAAATAAAAGATATTCTCGGTTCTCATCTTACAGTAGGTCAGCCCTATTTGCTTCAAAAACTTGAAAATACAGTAGATGAAGAGGGCAACATTCTTGATACAGCCTCTACCATGCTTAAATATCTTAGAAAACAAATAAAGCTTACAGAGGAGAGAATAAGGGAAAAACTTGAAGAACTTATAAATCGTAAAGAAATAAATATTTTTCTTCAGGACAGATTTATAACGAAAAGAAAAGACCGATGGGTTATACCTGTTAGAATGGATTCAAAGGGACAGATTAAGGGTAAACTGCAGGATGTTTCCCGTTCAGGAGAGACTGCTTTTGTAGAGCCTGAGGAAATAGCTCATTTGTCTAAAAAACTTGAAGAATTAAAAATTGAGGAGCAATTAGAGGAGATAAGAATTCTAAGGGAATTATCAGATAATATTCATCAAATCAGAAGCACTCTGGAAAAAGAATTTCAACTCCTTATATATATTGATAAACTCAAGGCAATAAATTTATTTTCGAATAAGTTTAATGCCCATATTCCTTACTTAAGTGAGGATAAACACATAAGCTTTATTGATGCAAAACATCCTCTTCTTATGCTATCCAGACAAACAGTTGAGCCCCTTAGCTTTGAGCTTAAAGATAAAAATATATTAGTAATTACAGGACCCAATGCTGGAGGTAAAACCGTTGCCATAAAAACCATAGGGCTTCTTACAGCTATGGCAAATGCAGGATTACCTGTGACAGCAAGTCCTTCGTCAGTAATTCCCTTTGTCAAGTCCATATATGTGGACCTTTATCATGAGGGCTCCATTGAGGAGCATCTTTCAAGCTTTGCTTCTCATGTAGTAACTCTTAAAGAAATAATTGAAGAGGCAGACAGTGAAAGCCTCATTCTTCTTGATGAGATTGGAACAAACACTGATCCAGAGGAAGGTTCTGCCTTTGCTTGTGCAATAATTGAGGAGTTAAGAAACCGAGGAGCCCTTACTTTTGTTACAACCCATCTCAGTAAACTAAAACTCTTTGCCCTTACAGAAGAAGGGATGGAAGTGGCAGCCATGTTATTTGATGAAAGGACCATGACTCCTCTTTACAGATTAAATATAGGAAGCCTTACTACTTCCTATGCTCTGGAAGTAGCTAAAAAATACGGTTTTCCAGAGAGACTTATTAGTAGAGCTTATGAACTGAAGGGCAAAGAAGACAGAAAGCTTTACGAACTTATGAAGGAACTTGAAATAGCTAAGGAGCAATATCTATCAAAAACAGAAGAATTAGAAAAAACAAAAGAACACCTTTTATATGAAAAAGAAAGGCATGAAAAGGAGCTTCTGAAGATTGAAGAAAGCAAAAAGAAAGCCCTACAAGAAGCTAAAAAGGAAGCCCTCAACATGATTCAAAAATTAAAAAAAGAAATAAACATCTTATATGAGGAAGCTAAAAAAGCAGACAAACAGAAACTAAAGGAAATTTCTAAAAAAGTATCAGAAATGGCAAAGACGATTCTGCCTGAAGAGAGAAAAACGTCGGGGAAAATTAATATAGGAGATTTTGTCCATATAAAAAATCTTAATCTTTCAGGAAAAGTCATATCCATTGATGAAGGCAGAGCAAAAATTAAGACAGATACTTTGCAAATTGAAGCTACCCTTGATGAGCTTGAAAAGATAGAACTCAGAGAGAAAAACACAGAGCAATTACTTTCAACGAATAGACAACTAACTAAAGAGAACAACATAGATTTTATTAATAAAAAGCTTGATATTCGTGGAATGAGAGTAGATGAAGCAATTCCTTTAGTAGAGAGATATTTAAATGAGCTTTCTCTTCATGAATCCTCAAAGGGCATAATAATTCACGGTATCGGAAAGGGAATTCTAAGAGACAGTATAAGGGATTACTTGAAAGAGCATCCTGCTGTAGAAAGTTTCAGAAAAGGCGATACTGATGAAGGCGGAGATGCTGTAACAGTAGTGAAGATGAAATGAAGACAGTGGGAGTAATAGGAGCTGGGAAAGCTAAGGAGGAATTACTAAGGATTGCAGAAGAAGTAGGAAGATTATTGGCAAAAGAAGGCTTTTTAGTTATTACAGGTGGCTTAGGTGGAGTTATGGAAGCAGCATCAAAGGGAGCATACCTTCAAGGAGGACTCACCATAGGGATACTTCCCACTCTCAGGAAAGAAGATGCCAATCCCTATGTAAAAATTCCCATCACCACAGGCATGGGAGAAATGAGAAATGCTCTAATTGTAAGGGCTTCTGATGTATTGATTGCCATTGGAGGTGAGTACGGCACATTAAGTGAGATAGCCTTTGCATTAAAAATAGGCAAAAAAGTTATTGGAATAAAAACATGGAATATCAATGGAGTAATTGAGGCTAAAAATGCACAAGAAGCAATAGATATACTCTTAAAAGAGACCTAACTTATAGTTTTTTGAACATTTTAAAAGGATAACATTACTAATGGATGAAGAACAAAAACTGATAAAACAAATTTCAAAAGGTGATGAAGAGGCTTTCAGGAGGCTTTATGAGTTCACATTTAAAAGTGTTTATCGATATATCTACAGTTTTGTTAACAATCTTGAAACTGCAGAGGATCTGATGATTGAAACCTACCTGCAGGTTTGGTTATCAGCTAAGAAATTTAGAGGAGAATCAAAAGCATTAACTTGGATTTTTGGAATTGCTCGGAATTTAACAATGAATGAAATAAAAAAGAAAGATTATAGACATGATGAATTAACAAACTCAGAAAGTCAAAAAGCTGAACAATTCAGATTAACAGCAGAAAATGAAGCTGATTACTTTATGTCAATGGCATTGAAAAAACTACCAATAAAGCATAGAGAGGTTTTAGATTTAATATTTATGCATGAATTAACTTATGAAGAAGTGGCAAAAATACTGGATATTCCTTTAAATACAGTGAAAACAAGAATTTTTTATGCTAAGGAAAAGTTAAGAGAAATTCTTGAGAATATGGGGGTAAATAAAGATGCCTTTTTCTAAAAGATTGGAAGAGATTAAGGTAATTTTGCCTTTATATTCTAAGAGATTAATTGAAAATGACAAAGCTAAGGAAATTGAAAAAATATTACAATCTGAATCAGCACTTCAAGAAGAATTGAAATTTTGGGATACTGTTAAAAAAGGCTATGAAAAAATAAAGAGTGATTTACCAGAACCTTCTTACAATATATATCCAAAAATAATCAGAAGAATTGAAGGCAGGGAGAGGATCCAAAACAAAATATGGAATTTTATAAGCTTGAAGCCAGAATTTTCTTTTGGCTTTATTATTTTCCAATTTTTGGTTATAATTGTCATGTTTTTTTATATCTTAAATTTAAAATATGGATATCAAACCCTATCTACCACAGATATTAGGGCTGAGACATCTTATGTAATCAATGTGGTCTTTAAAGAGAATGCAAAAGAAAGGGATATTAGAGAACTTTTAACAAAAATTGATGGAAGAATAATTGGTGGTCCTTATAGAACAGGTCTTTATGTAGTTGGAATAAAAGACAGAGAAAAAAAGGATCAGATTTTAAATATATTAAGACAAAGTAATATTATTGTCCTTGCTGAACCTGCCAAATAAATTTCCAAAAAATTTTTTGAACAAAATTCTATTCTAAATTGACTAATTTAAAAAAAATATTGGAGGAACAAATGAGAAAAAATTTTGCTTTTATTTCTATTAAAGTTTTTGTAATTTTCCTGTCTTTTCTTTTTGCTTCTTTTGCTATTGCTGAAAGCGGACCTATGACTCATAAGCCTAAAGGAGAAGCACCCCCAACAAAAGTAGATCAGATGCAAGAATTACTTCCTGATTTAGTTGTCTCAGAGATTTTTGAAGATAGCGCAGGCAATATCATAGTTAAGATAAGAAATATTGGAAGGGGATACATAAATGAATCAGCTTATGTAAGCCCTGATAAATATGCTTTAATTTTATTAGAGATTAATAAAAAAGGACAAAAAATTCCCCTTGCCACAATTGATTCTTCCAGAGCATTATGCCGTCCCGGAGGAGAGGTAATATGGAATACAGGTAAAAAAACAGAGGGAAATAGGACAGAAGTTATTGTTAGGCTTGATATTACAAATGTAATTAATGAATCAGTGGAATCAAACAATCAATTAAGTCGGATTTTTGAAAAACTCGGTATGGTAGGGATTGATCTTGTCATCGTTGATTTAAAAAAGAATAGCAATGAATATTCTTATTATGCCGAAATCCAGAACAAGGGTAACAGGAGTTTCAATGGGACAATTCATTTTGAAGTATGGTTTAAGGATTATGCTCATGGTAATACCTGGAAAAGAGTTCCACCACCCTATCTTTCTCTGATAAATTCTAATAATGTTTTTGATAGTAAACTTGAAATACCGGCGATGCAGATAACATGTAGAAATGTGTCAATTCCTCCTTATGAAATTTTTAGCACGAATGCTATAAGTCAATGTGGTGTAAACTATCTTTTTAAAGTAACACCACAGCCACCTGATATTGGAGTGGAGGTAAAAATAAAATTTTCTACTGATAGTGCAACTGAAAATAAGGGAAACAATGAATTTATTATGCATATAAGGAGATAACAATATTAAATGAGGATTTTAAGATGGAGGGATTGAGGGTTTTATTAATTTCAATTTATTTTCTTTGTTTTATAGCCTCAGCATATTGTCAGACTGATAGAATTCAGAGTCCTAAAATGCAACCTTCTTCTACTCCTTCTCAAAATCCTCCGGTATCACCTAAGTCTCAACCAGAAGATTTAAAAGGTATTAAACCAGCCTTACAAAGTAGTCTAAATATCATTAACTTTTCAACTTCATCAAATACTATAAATTATGGAGATGAAGTCACTCTTAGATGGACAATAAATGGGTATAATGTTTCAAATTTAAGACTTGAAATAAAACCAGATGTTGGCATAATTCCCCTTTCAAGAACAGACTATAGAAATGAAAACTTTACAATTGAAGGTTCTAAAACAATAAAACCCTTTAAAAGTGAGACATATACATTGCAGATAATAGCTTCAGACCCAGTGAAATTAGATTTTGATAAATATGGTAGACCTCAACAGAGTATGTTACAAAAATCCAAGGTGGTGAGCATTAATGTTAAGAAACCAAGAATAGAGAATATGAAGCCCTTAGTTGATCAGAAAACAATGAAGATAAAATTTCTTGTTAAAAATATTGGAGATGGAGATTTTGTATCAAGTCCAATAGAGGTTGCATATGCAGTGATTAATAATCTCTCTGGTCCATCCTTAGCTTCAGGAAGATTTACTACTCCTAATTTAACAATTAAAGCTGGAGAACAAGTCCAGTTAGGAGAGATTACTTTATTTGAAAAAGAGAGAGCATTAAGTGGATCAGGAATAATGATAAACGTAAGCATAGAGCCTAAATATAGGATGCCTCTTGAAAAAGATGTAGACTATTATGAACATACATGGGAAACGGAAAAATTTATCATTAATAATGAACTTATAGCTATCTTTGGAGGATTAATTTCAGGATCCATAAGGCTCAATAACTACTTTGGAACTGAATGCGGAGCAGGCACACCAACCCATAGTGATACTCCTTATACTCAAAAAAGACAAAGATTGACAGAGGATAGTTATCCTTGTACGCCGGGAGATCCCTATTTCAAAAAAAACGATTGTTATATTGAAATCATGAACAATCGTCAGAATTTTTCCCTCCCTCGGTTTGAATACACTAAAGGTAGCCTTATAACTTATGACTACAAAGGTTATGTTCACGATTTAAATGCCAAATGGGATGGGAAGACGGCATTTTCAGTGAGTAAAGGTAAATTAAAATTTGAGATTAATTTTGAAACAGAGGGGACAGAAATAAAAGGATATGAGTATACACAAGGGCTTTACTATGACTGGTCAGCTCCAGATTATGATTTAACTAAGTTTAATTTTACAATTTATTTCAAATTTGGCTTAAGAAACAAAAGACTTTCTTATATTGATATTGAGATTTCACCTGAAGTAAGTGGAAGATTTGTGGGAGGATATAAAATCTTACCAGACTCTCTTGAAAGAGATGTTGATGAAAAAATAAAGAATGAAATTTCAAGGAGATTAAAAGAACTTTTGATGAGTGATAACATCAGAGGGAAAATCGAAGAAGCGATTAACAGTAGAATAAATTCTCTTCTAAAAATTTACCGCATAGTAGATGTAAAGTCTGAGGGAGATAACATTTTGATTGAATATTTGCCTAAATAAATATATAATTTAGAAGGTTGTCCAAGGTATAAATGTTAATTGGAAAACCATTTGTGCTCAAAGATAACCAATAAAAAAATTAAGGGGGAGGGGGTGCAAATGGTTTTCCTTGTTCTTATAAGTTCTTTAATAATCATTTTTTTTCATGTTCCTTTATCCGCATCAGAGATGAAAAAAGAATTATTCAAAGTCCTATATCCTCAAGAAGGCTCAGAAATTATATCAAAGAAGCCTAATATTAAAGTGGAGTTTGATGAAAAAGTTAAGAAAGAAACAATCGTTGTTCTTTTTGATGGAACAGATATTACTCAATTAGTTATTTTCACTGAAAGAGGATTTGAGTTTAAACCCTTTATGGTAGTTTCTCCGGGTTCTCATACATTGACTATTTCAGCTAAAGATAATGAGAATAATCAAATTGAAAAGACTTTATCCTTCCAAACTAAACATACGGAAGTCTTTAATGAAGCCTGGTCAAATAATAATGCAATCATAATTTATGAGGGAGTCCTTAAAAAATCTGATACACTTGGGAATCTCCCCTATTCAAAGATAGAGGGAAATTTAAGTTCCGATACTAAATTAAAAAATCAAACATGGGAGTTTACATTTAATACAAATCTGAGATATTTTGATCAGAGTGAGCCCCTTGCACCACCACAGAAGAAGGGTTATGACATTATTAATTGGATTTTGACAGGAACATATACAAAAGATTTGTTTAAAGCAAAAACAAGCATTGGAGATATACAAATAACTGAAACCCCCTATACTATTTCAGGGCTTAGTCGCAAGGGAGGCTTATTTAATATTGAATACGATATATTTCAGCTTAATGCCTTTACAGTAAAAAGTGAAGCTATATATGGTTCAAGAGGCGGAACAGGAATAGAAACTTCAAACCATGACCATATAATGGGTTTATCAGCAGGCTTAAAGCTTTTTGATAAAAAGATGGAGTTTAAAACCATTTATGTAACGGGTGGTGAACCATCAACAGGATTTGGTATTTCTTCTTTTGGCGGCAATAGACAAGGAGATGTCTTGGGTTTTTTGGTAAATTCAAATTTTTTTGAAAACAAATTAAATACAGATTTTGAAATTGATTTTTCCAAATATGATCCTGATACTTCTGACGAATTTGCTAAAGATAGTGATAAGGCATACAGAGCCAAGATTTATGGCGCAATAGACAAGTATAACTATGAAGCCATGTATGAATACATAGGAAGAGATTATCAGATAGTGGGAAACACTATTCAAAAAGACCGTCAAGGATATAGTTTAAGAGGTGGAGCTAACTGGGATTGGCATTCATTGAATTTATCTTTTTCAAGATATAACGATAATGTAAGAGGCGATGAAATTTTTCCAAGAATATATAATACTCAAATGGCTTTGGATTATTCCTTTAATAAAATACCAGAGCTTCCTTTGGGATTAAGTTACCAAAAATCAATTCAGAAAAGCACTAAAGAACCAGAAGAAACTAACAAAATAAATATAGAAACCGATACTATCTCAGGGAGGATTAACTACGTAAAGGATAAAATAAACATAGGTTTTACAACAGCTTATTCTTTCTTGAATGATAAAACAGAGGCGAATAATGATACGACCTCTATAACATATACTCTCACTCCTGTTTATACTGATGTTAACTTTTCTTTTAGTACAAGTTTTTCACTTAATCAATCAAAAATAAAGCTTACAGGTATAAGAACTGATACTTATACTACAAATCTTGATTTGAGAACCAAATTTTTGAATCAGAGAGCTACTTTTGATATAGCAGGAACTTATACAATTACAAAGGCAAATGATGGCTCAACCAATACAAGAAACTTAAATGGAACAGTTCAACTTGCCTATGATCTTGGGAAATTTGTCAAGGACTATGCAAAACCTGTTATAGCCTTAAAAGCAACTTATTCAAAAATAACCGATAAGATAAATTCCCTTTCAGATAGGGATGAATTTGTGCTTTATCTTGTATTTACTACAAATATGCCATTTTCATTTTAAGGAGGAGTATGTATGAGAAAAATAATTTTTCTGATTATAGTTGTTTCATTAATATTTATTCAGGCAATATCTTATGCAGGAGTAACGGTTACGGCAAGTAAGACAAATATACCTCGTGGTCAAACAAATACAGTCACATTAAATTACAAATTAACAAATCCTGATTATCCTCCTCCATGTTATGCAAAGTCAAATTTAGGGGAATTTGTGGTTGGAAATACTATAATTGGCACTGTTCAAAAAACAATCACTATAAATGTAGCAGGCAATAGTAATTTTGCCACGGCAGTAGAAGTGTTAAATATACCTGTAAGCGTTATAGAAAGAGCAATAAAAATAAGGGAAAATAAAATCGAATTTAGAAGAAATTTTTCAGATCAAAGCTGCTTTTCAACATATTCACCATCTGTCTCTTTAATTTTTTATATTACAACAGAAGCGGCTGCTGAGTTTGATATAAAAAGAATAGAGCTTTATTTTGAAAATCGTCGTGCGGAGATTACTGTTCCAAAGAATTATAAAGGCCTTAAAGCCTTTGCCGATATTAAATTCACAGGTTCTGGACTTCTTAGAGGTTATTGGGAAGTGGATGGAAGAATACTGTCACATGTAAATCAGCATATAACCTATGGGAAAACAGTTACTTTTCAAACACCTGATATCCCAGCTCTTCCTACCTTTGAAACAGGAACACACATAGTTAGATTTGTCATTACAAATCCATCTGTTGAAATTCCTTTACCTTCTGCCATTTATTTTGTAAGATCAGAGGAAGTAAAGGAATTTTTGAAGATAAGCCTTTTATCTCCTCAAAATAATTCAGAATTTGACTATGCTTCTCAGAAATTCATCTGGGAAAACCTTGATGGAACAATGATATATCTGGTTCAATTTTTTGAAAACAGAGATTCCAAGCCTATTTTTTCTGCCTATACAAAGGAAACTTACTATAATTTGCCAGATTTTATTGTAAAGAAAATTTTTCAACAGGGAAAAACTTATTACTGGAGAGTAATAGGTTTTGATGAAAAGAACAATTCAGTAGGTGAAAGCGATCTGTGGAAGTTTTCTTTCAGGACCCAGAGTTTTATTCCGGGACATATTATTATAGCTCTTTCAACGACTGACTTTTCTAAGGATTTTATTGAAAAATTAAAGGGCAAATATGGATTGGAGATTATTGAATTTTTTAATTTAGAGACTCTAAATACAGTGATTGTTTTATTTAGGTGTGATGAAAACATCTTATATAAGATAGAACAGATAAAATCTGAAGAAAAAGTTATTCTTGCACAACCTAATTTTGTATTTCAAACCCTTTCAGAACCATTGAGAAAGTTTCAGTACGCCCTTGACATTATGAAAATTGAAAAAATACATAACTTTTATAAAGGTAAAGGTGTTAAGGTGGCAGTCATTGATACAGGAGTAGATTATGAGCACAGGGATTTGAAGGAAAGGGTTGTCCTTTCAAAAAATTTTGTCAGAGCAGAAACCTATAAAAAAGAGATTCACGGAACAGCTGTTGCAGGTGTAATTGGAGCAAGTATTAATGGTTTTGGAATAGCAGGAGTTGCTCCAGAGGCTGAAATTTATTCTTTTCGGGCATGTACTCAGATAGGTGATACAGCTAAGGGGCTATGTGAGAGTTCTAATATTCTAAAAGCACTGGATGAGGCAATTAAAAGAAATGTTAGAGTTATCAATATGAGCTTTGGTTCATTAAATTATGATAGGCTTTTAAGTTCCCTAATTGACAAAGCAGTTCAGAGAGGAATTTTTATAGTTGTGCCTTTATCAATAATTGGAAATTCAATCACTTTTCCTGCTTCTCATCCAGATGTAATTTCAGTGGGAGGAATGGATGAAAAGGAAAACCCCTATCCTTTTAAGGATATTGTTAATAAAGCAAAAGTTTTAGCTCCAGCTGAAAAAATAATTACCACTTTTCCAGATAATAGACACAATTTCATTTCAGGCACCTCACTTTCTTCTGCTTATGTGAGCGGACTTTTAGCATTATACATTCAAAAGGGTGATAGAAAAAATCTTCCCTCCTTCAAAGGTGATTTATGTAAATGGGAAGAGGAGATTTTGGGAATATCTTTAAGGGAGTAAAAAATTTTTTGAACAATTTGAAGGTGAAAACATACTTATTGTTAACTTGTAAAGTTAAGATTTTTGATTTAGATTTAATGGTAGGTGGCACAGAAAAGGAAGTCTCAAAAATAAAAAAGGAGGAGGTGAATATTGAAAGAAAAATTAATTTTTTTATGTGTTTCTTTATTGATTGTTTTTATCATTGCAACAGATAGTAATGCTGAGCCTTTAAAGAACCTTAAACAACCAACTATTAATGAAAATCTACAAAAACAACAATCTCCTTCACCGCTTCCACCAAAGGTTAATGAAAACATCCCTAAACAGCAACCACCTCCTACAGTAAAAAACAGAGAGTTCAGAAACATTGATTTTGAAGGTATACTACATGCCAAAAGCCGAGAATTCATTAATATTGATTTCATAGGAGTAAAAATTCTTGACTTACAGAGAAAGTAAAAAATTAAGAGGAGGACAAATGAAAGCAGTAGAAATTAAGTTTTATTTTAAGTTAATCCTTATTGTAGCGGTTTTATTAATTTTCAATAATTCCCTTTTTGCTCATCCACCTTCACAAACACCCTACCCCTCTATTGGGCACTTTGATGTCTATGGTAAAATCACAGGTCCCGATAATTCTGTTTTACCATTACCTGCGGAAGCAAAAGTAACGGCTAATACAAGAGAGTTAGTTGGTAGTATTATGCCAACCAATTGTTTAGTCAATCAAGAAGCTTCTTCATCTATTAATCCTACTACCGGTGAATATCATTTAATAATTTATATTGCAACACAGCTTCCAGAGTGTAGAGATGCTTTTTATAGACCACCTATATTTGTTGACAAGATAAGAATAACTGCACCTGGCTATTATTTCAAAAGAAAAAGTCAATGAAAGGAGAGAGGAATGAAAAAGTTAACTTTTTTAACTATTTTTTTAGGATTAATCTTTGCACTATTTCTTCTACCCTGTGTTTATGCAGAAACACCACTGCAACCAAAGGATCAACTTAAATCGCCCATTGATGATAAGGCAAAACAAATTAAACCAATTCCAATAAAAAAATGTCCTGATCCTGCAGTTCAGAGAATTGACTTTTCTATTGTTTCAAGGACAAGTCAATTTTCAGGTAAGGTAAGGATAACAGGTGTAGTGAAAAACATAGGAATGGAGTCTTATATTTCAGGACCCAATCAACAGGAAGTTTTTTTATATGAAGGTCCTATGGGTGGAACAAGTAAACTTGTGGCACGTAAAAAATTTCAAAATCTAAATCCTGGGCAGGAAGTAACAGTAACTTATGAACGCCAATGGGATGCTTCTTCTCCTTCAGAAGGCGAATTCCCTCCATCCTATAAAGTTATCATTGTCTATGATCCTGATATAAGTTTAGACGGAAATCCTAAGAATGACGACTGTAATATGAATAACAACCAAAAGGAAAGAAGCGGCACAGAGATAAACGCTCTGTTTAGGTAAAAGTTTGGTCTTGCAGGAAGACTAAATAGAAAAAGGAGGCCGTGGCAATCCCTCGGCATCCTTCTTCCTTCCTTTCCCCTTGAGGTTGTCATCATAATGAAAAGGGGCTAAGGGGGAGAAAAGGTTCCCATGGCTCCATGCATGAGCCTTCAATGAAAATAAAGAGAGTTAATAACGGAAAAGGGAAGGGTTTGCAGGAACAACTTTTTTGAATTTTTATTTGGTCTAAAAAGTTATTTATGTTATCTTAAGATATTTTCTAAGTAACGATAGAGGACAAAGGTAGATAAATTTTGAATGTGGTACCTTTATTGAGTTCGCTTTCCACTTCTATGAAGCCTTCATGGTCTTTTATGATTTTATAAACAATTGAAAGTCCCAGTCCTGTTCCAGATGCTCCTTTTTTAGTAAAGAAAGGCTCAAAAGCTCTCTTTTTAGTTTCTTCATCCATGCCTACTCCTGTGTCTGATATGGATAAAAGGGCAAAATTTTTATCTAAAAGAGGAGATATTTCTGTTTTTATTTTTAATATGCCGCCTTTTGGCATAGCATCTTTTGCATTAGATAGTAGATTAGTCATCACTTCGTCAAAGGCTTCAACATCAAAATTTACAGTGATAGGCTTATCTTGCAATTCAAAAACTACATTTATGGATTCTCCCATAAAAGCATGAATTTTTGTTTTCATTGACAGTATTAAGGCATTTAAATCAACTATTTGCTTATCGTATTTTCTGTCAGCTGTTACAGTTAAAAGCTCTTTAGTTAAATAAATTGCTCTTTTTGAAGCATTCAGTATCTGGTCTAAGGCATTTTTCACAAAATCGTTTGTATCTCTTGTCTTAGCAATGGTAGCAAAACCATGAATAACATTTATTAAGTCTTTAAATCTATGAACTGCTTCTCCAAGAGAATGTCTTACGGTTTCAAACTGTTCAGCTTCTTGGATTTTTTTCTCAATTTTTCTTATTTCTGTAATATCATCAGCAGACATAAGCATGTATGATTTATCTTTAAAGATTAATTTTATAGCTTTAATTCTACATTCAAGTTTGTTACCTTCCTTATCAAAAACATTACATAGGGTTTCAATACTTTCTTTTTGGTTGATTTCTCTTAGTTCCCTCAATGTTTCTGAAGGAAAAATTTCACTCAAGGATTTCCCTTTTAGTTCATCTAAGGAATAGCCAAGCATTGAAAGCCCTGTAAAGTTAGCTTCAATAATTTTTTCATTCTCGTAGTCAATCAGATATATTCCCACAGGAGCTAAATTTGATATTGTTCTACATTTTTTTTCTGATTCTTCCAGCATCCTTTTTGATTCCAAGATTTCTGAAGAAGCTTGCGAAATGGATTTACTTAAAATTCCTATTTCATCAGTTCTTTGTGTAAGATTTTTTAAAGTTATTTCTTTTATGCCAAAATTTTTTATATTTTGGGAAATATCTATTAAAGGATTCATGTATTTTTTAGTGATATAAACAAGCACCAGGAATGAAAGAAACATAGACACAAGCAATTGATAAAAAAGATAAAGTTTGAGCTCTTTTGTGATTACAACTTTTGGTAAAATTATCAAAATTGATAATTCTCTGTTACCCAGATTTAATTTTTCTCTTTTAGCAATCCATGTCTGTCCGCTAAAATTAAAATAATAGAGCTCTCTGCTATTATTGATATTTAACAAGGCATTGTAAAGTAAAGGAAAATCTTCTTGAGTTATTGAATATATTTTACCAGGCTTAAAATTTGTTTTATCTGTGGAGGCAATTACATGTTTTTCAGAAAAAAGATAAAGGAAGGAATCTTTATAAGGATTTTTTTCTTTAATTTTCTCTAAAAAAGTTGAAAAGTCTTTTATCATAATATCAACTCCCACTACTTTTTGTTCCTCTGAACATAAAATTAAGGAGGCAGTTATGCCAGGGTCTTTTGTTGTGCGAAATAAATACTCTTCAGTCCACTGAATCGCCTGATTTTTTATTGCCTGTTTATACCAGATAGTTTCTCTTGGGTCATAGGAGTCCTTAATTTTTCGACTACTGATGATTTTTCCATTACTGTTTATTTCATGCCACGTTACAAAGTCCTTATCTTCTGGTTTTTTGATTCTATTTAGCCATTTGCCTCTGTCATTTAAAATTAGGTATCCGTTACCTTTTTTATCTCCATAGTTAATGGATGTTACATAGGGATATTTATCCATAAAATTCATTAAAAACTGATTGGTATTTTCAACATCTTTAAAATCTAAAATTTTGCAGCAAAGTAAACCTTGAATATTGTAAAGAAAACTTTCAACAGGTTTTATTATATTTTCTATCTCTTTTTGAAATAGAGAAGATATGGTTGAAAAATGGATATTCAAATGTCTTTCATGATGTATATAAGAGAATAAAAAATTGATTAAGGAGATTCCTATTGCCACTTTGAGAATAATTAATACAAATAGCCATTTAATGCTCAGTGTAAATTTTTTCATACTAAATCAATAACTAATTTAATAGTATTTTTTAGCTACAGAATGAATTTGGAGAATTTCCTCAAGTAGAACTTTAAAATCATTTAATGAGAGCATATTAGGTCCATCGCAAAGGGCTTTTTCAGGGTTTGGATGGACTTCAAAAAAGAGTCCATCTACACCGCAGGCTACTGCGGCTCTTGAAAGATAAGGCACGAATTGTCTTTGTCCTGATGAACAACTACCAGCACCTCCAGGAAGTTGCACAGAATGAGTAGCATCAAAGACAATAGGCACTCCCATTGAACGAATGATAGGAAAGCTTCTAAAATCAACCACAAGATTATTGTATCCAAAAGTTGTCCCTCTTTCAGTAATGATTATTTTCTCATTGCCTGTAGCCTTAAACTTTTCCACTATGTTCTTTACATCCCAAGGTGCAAGAAACTGACCTTTCTTTACATTTACAGGTTTTCCTGTTTTTCCTGCCTCCAGGATCAAATCTGTTTGCCTGCATAAAAAAGCAGGAATTTGTATTACATCAAGAACATCTCCTGCAATTTTTATTTCTTCTACTGAATGGACATCACTTAAAATAGGGATATTAAATTTCTCTCTTACTTTTTTTAAAATTCCCAAGCCTTTATGAATTCCTGGTCCTCTATAAGAATGAATGGATGAGCGATTTGCTTTATCATAGGAGGATTTAAAAATTATTGGAATTTTTAAAGATTTTTTTATTTCCTTAAGAGTTTCAGCAGTCCTATATAGAACCTCTTCATTTTCAATTACACAAGGTCCTGCAATTATAAATAGTTGGCCCTTTTGTAATTCAAAATTGCCGATTTTAAACACTATTTTTTCTGTTGTAATTCAAAGGCTTTTTTGGCAGCTTCAGCAGCTTTTTTTGCTTCCTCCGCAGCTTTTCTTGCCTCTTCAGCAGCTTTTTTTGCTTCCTCCGCTTCTTGAGCTTTTGATTTTTCCTCTATTTTAATTTTTTTCACTGTTGGTGTGGTGGTTGTAAGTTTATAATTTTTATTATCCTCTGAAGCCATCGTCCAGTCACTGAGAACAAGGATTTTACCGGAATTTCTATCAGCTATCCATATTTTTTCGTTTATCCATACCATTGCTGTTGGCATAGACAGTTCTTTTAGATGTTCAGCGAAATGTTTAGGAATAAATACAGTGGCAACAACTTTTCCACTTTCAGGATTAAATTTTATTATCTCTACATTTTCTGAAGAGTTTTTAAGGAATTTATCATCTTTAATTCCGGCTATTAACAAATATTTTTCATCCCATGATAAAGCTGTAGGAATAGCAATAGGTGAGAGATATTCTGCTAAAGTGCTTCCGTCAATAGGGCTTAATTTGAATATTTTCCTTCTTTTTGAGTCTGCTACCCATAGATTTTCACCATCAAAGGTTATATCCTCTGGATATATGGTAAGATTTATTGTTCTTATTACATCGCCTTTTGGAGTTATTTTCAGAATTTTTCGATTTGCTCCATCAGCCACCCAAATATATCCGCTATCTACTGAGGCTTTTTCCCAGGCAAGACCAGTTATAAAGGCCGATTTTTCCTTAGATTTTATACTGATGGGATAACGATCAAAAAAGTAATGTCCTACGTAGTTATAAATTGACCCAGTAGCTGCAGTGTCAATATTATCTAAAAAGGCAATTAGTCCTTCCTTTGCTATTATTAAATTTTTTCCATCCCAGGCTAAAGCTGACGGTCCTGTTGCCTCAGTCTCTCCTATTCCAGCCACATCAACCTTTACCTGTTCTGTACAGGCAGTAAGTATAAACAAGGCAAAAATTATTGATATGAACTTAAACATTTTTCTACTTCCTCCTTTTTTACAAAGTTACTTCAATTATACAATTTTTTATTACATGAAGCAATCTTTCAAGGTTTTCTTCTGAAATAATAAGTGGAGGCATGAGTACAATTATATCACCAAGGGGCCTTAACCATACACCATATTTTCTTGCAGCTTTAACAACTTTCCATCCAGTCTGCTCTTTCCAGGGAAAGGGCTCTTTAGTCCCTTTATCCTTTACAATTTCTATACCAACAATCATTCCCTTTTGACGAACATCGCCTACATGGGGATGTTTCTCTATCTCGGAAAGCGCTTCCTTTAAGAGTTCTATCTTAGGTGGAAGGCTCTCCAGTGTTTTATCTTTTTCAAAGATTTCAAGATTTGCTATGGCTGCAGCACAAGCTAAGGGATTGCCAGTGTAAGAGTGTCCATGATAAAAGGTTTTTCTTTCCTCAAGTTCACCTAAGAAGGCATTAAAAATTTTATCATTAGTAGCAGTTACAGCCAAAGGCATGTAACCATTTGTTATTCCTTTGCTTAAGCAAAGGATGTCAGGAGTAACCTCTTCATGTTGGCAAGCAAACATTTTTCCCGTTCTTCCAAATCCTGTTGCTACTTCATCGGCAATAAGAAGGACTTCATATTTGTTACAAATCTCCCTTAATCCTTTTAGATAGCCTTGAGGCCAAACAATTATGCCACCAGCACACTGAACAAGGGGTTCCACAATTATAGCAATGATTTTTTCCTGATTTTTCTTAATAATCTGCTCCATCTCCTTTAAGCAAGCTAATCCACAGGAAGGATAATTTAGCTTAAGTTCACAACGATAGCAATAGGGAGCAGGAGCCTGAATTGCTTTGTTTAGGAGGGGTTTGTAGATTTCATGAAAAAGTTCCACTCCTCCCACACTTACTGCACCAATTGTATCTCCATGATAGCCTTCTTTTAGGCTTACAAAGGTATCTTTTCCCTTTATTCCTATATTTATCCAGTATTGATAAGCCATTTTCAAAGCAATCTCTACTGCAGTGGAGCCGTTGTCAGAGTAGAAAATTTTTGTAAGAGGCTTACCCCAGGGCAGTTTTTCACAGAGCAAAGAAGACAATTTCTTTGCAAGGACAATACTCGGTTCGTTGCAAGCTCCTAACAATGTAGAGTGGGCAAGTTTATCAAGTTGAGCTTTTATTGCTTCATCAATTTCTGCTCTTTTATGTCCATGAATGTTTACCCAGAGAGATGATACTCCATCAAGATACCATTTTCCATCCATGTCTTTGAGAAAGCAATCCCTGCCTTCTATGAAAATAGTAGGTTCCTCTTCAAACCAAAGCTTCATTTGAGTAAAGGGATGCCAGATATGTTTTTTGTCCCATCTAATAAGTGTTTCTTTGTTCATAAAAAAACCCCCAGACTTTTCTATTATAAAACATTCGGACACTTGAGTGTTTAAGGGGTAAGGACTATGAAACTACGGAAAGTTGTTATATCTTTAAGTCAAATCTGTCCAAGTTCATTACTTTATTCCAGGCATTTATAAAGTCATGAATAAATTTCTCTTTTCCGTCATCAGCTCCATAAACTTCAGCTACCGCCCTTAATTCATTGTGATGTCCAAAAATCAGGTCTACTCTGGTAGCAGTCCATTTAATTTTACCTGTTTTTCTGTCATAACCATGGAAAACATAGGAGTACTCATCAGCAGGTTTCCACTCCACTGACATGTCAAGAAGATTGACAAAGAAATCATTGGTAAGTACACCAGGATTAGCGGTAAAAACTCCATAGTTCGTATATTTATAGTTTGCTCCAAGAACCCTTAGTCCACCTATCAAAACAGTCATTTCAGGAACAGTAAGAGTTAAAAGTTGAGCTTTGTCAATGAGCAAGTATTCAGCCTCAACTTTAGATGGGTCTTTTATATAATTGCGAAAGCCATCAGCGAAGGGCTCCATGGCAGAATGAAAGGCTATATCAATCTGCTCCTGTAAAGCATCTACTCTACCTGGAATAAAAGGGACGGTTACATTAAAGCCTGCATCCTTTGCTGCTTTCTCAACAGCAGCAACTCCGCCAAGCACTATTAAATCAGCAATTGATACCTTTTTATTTGACCTCTGCCTTGAGTTAAAATCTTTTTGAATTTTTTCGTATATTGTGAGAATTTTTCCTAAATCATCGGGATGATTTATCTCCCATGACCTCTGTGGTTCAAGTCTTATTCTTGCACCATTTGCACCGCCTCTTCTGTCAGAGTCACGATAGGATGAAGCTGAAGACCAGGCAGTATATACAAGCTGAGAAATGCTCAATCCTGTGTTTAAAATTTCCTCTTTAAGTTCTTTTATGTCATTTTCATCTATTAAGTCATAATTCCTTTTAGGTAAGGGGTCTTGCCAGATAAATTCCTCCTCAGGCACTTCTGGACCTAAGTAGCATGCCCGAGGACCTAAGTCTCTGTGAGTAAGCTTAAACCATGCCTTAGCAAAGGCTTCCTCAAACTCTTTGGGATTTTCAAGAAAACGTTTTGCAATTTTTGAATAAATGGGGTCAAATTTAAAAGCAAGGTCTGCTGTAAGCATCATGGGTGGATGTTTTTTATTGGGATCATAGGCATCTGGAATAATAGCAGGTGCATCTTTTGCAACCCATTGATGCTTACCTGCAGGGCTTTTTATAAGTTCCCATTCATAATTTAATAGAAATTGAAGATAACTTATACCAAATTTAGTAGGTGTTGATGACCAGATAACCTCAAAACCTGAAGTAAAAGTATCAGGTCCTTTTCCAGAGCCATAAGTATTTTTCCATCCGAGACCTTGCTGTTCAATGGGTGAAGAATCCGGGTCTGGTCCTACATATTTGTCAGAGCAAGCACCATGACATTTTCCAAAGGCATGTCCTCCTGCAACCAGAGCAACTGTTTCTTCATCATTCATTCCCATGCGCTCAAAGGCAACTCTAATCTGTTTTGCTGAAGCAAGAGGGTCAGGATTTCCTTCTGGTCCCTCTGGATTAACATATATAAGTCCCATTTCAGTAGCTGCGAAAGGTCTTTCCAATTCTCCATTTTTAAAGCGTCCCTTTCCAGAAAGCATCTCAAGTTCAGGTCCCCAATCTGGACTTTCATCAGGTTCCCAAATGTCTTCTCTTCCACCACCAAAACCAATTGTTCTGACACCCATAGATTCCAATGCCACATTACCGGCTAAAATTATTAGGTCTGCCCAAGAAATTTTGCGACCATACTTCTTTTTTATGGGCCAAAGCAATCTTATTGCTTTGTCAAGATTCATATTGTCAGGCCAGTTAATTCTTGGGGGGAAACGAATATCACCATTTCTTGCTCCACCTCTTCCATCATAGATTCTGTAACTACCAGCACTATGCCAGGCTAAACGGATCATTAAACCCCCATAGTGACCAAAATCAGCAGGCCACCAATCCTGTGAATTAATCATTAATTCTTTGAGGTCTTTTTTTACTGCATTGATGTCTAAACTCTCAAATTCTTTTTTGTAATTATAATCAGCTCCGTAAGGATTTGAACTGGAACAATGCTGTCTTAAAATTTTAAGATTAAGTCGCTTTGGCCACCAGTCAGTTATCCATCTTTTTTTGTCCTTTGTTTCCATTTTCTCCTCCTACGAAATTATATAAGAAATAAAGAAGTCCCGATGCTAATTAGGAATACTTCTTATTTAGGAATTTATCATAATGAAGCCAAAAAGGGCAACTAAAGATGAATATAATGAAAGCTATGATAATCTGGAAGTTCCTGAAGAACTGAATGAAAAGTGTATAGTTAATAAAGTAAGAGTTGTTTTGGAGGAGCTATGTGATAGTTGTATGAAAAGATAAAGATTACACTAAGATTGGAGTGATTTGTCTTAACATGGAATTATGATAATGAGGTTACTGTCTTTCTCAATGAAAAGACGACAGCCGATGAGACACCTAATTTTAAAAATTTTAACATTAAAGAGTTAGCGAAAAGTTTTATTCTCAGTGGAGGAAAAAGCACGAGAATGAGAAGTCTTGAGGGAAATGAACTATGCCCAAAAGGGTGGTCAGAAGGATTTATATGAACTGATAGTTAAAAGTGATAAGTTTATCTGTTTTTAAGATTTATATTTATCAACTAAAAAATAAAGATATTTCTGCAACTCATGAGGGGATAAATTTTCTGGAATGTTTTCATTTATAAGCATTGCTCGAAACATCTTTCTTAAAAGCTCAAAGGGAGCAAATTTTTTTATTTGCTCTCCTAATTCATGGGAGTAATTATGAATTAAAAAGGACTCTGTATACCATAAATCTTCATTTACAGGCTTTATATGCTGGCAAAAAAAATTTTTCACTGTCTCAGGAGTAGCTTTTTTTTCAATAATGATTGCTCTAATATGATTGTTTAATGTTTGAAGTCCCTTTAAGGCAGGATTTTGTCCCAGTCTGTGTCTTCCTTTTGTAATGGGAGCAAATTTAGTTAGATTAACCCCAGAGCAATAAATATTTTTTTCATTATCTACAGGTCTAATGACAAAATACATGAAATCATTAATGTATTCCATTTTATTCCCCTTTACAAACAGGACAGGATGGATCTTTTTGAGCTTTGAAAGTCTTAAAATCTCCACTTATACCATCCCATACAAGAAGTTTATTTTTTAGGAGCTTACCAATTCCGACAAGATATTTTATTGTTTCCAAAGCTTGCAGTGCACCTATAACTCCAGGTGTTGCACCAACGACTGGAAAGGTTTCTTTTGGAGGTGCTTCAGGAAAGAGGCATTTAAGACACGGAGTTTCAGGTGGATGAATAAAACTGAGCATTCCTTGAGTTCCATAAATAGCGCCAAATACAAGGGGAATCCCCTTTTTAAAAGCTACTTCATTAAGAATATATCTTGTCTCAAGATTGTCCATGCAGTCTATTATTATATGAGCATCATCTATGAGTTTTTCGGCATTTTCTGAGGTAATTTTCTCAGTAATTGGGAATACTTCCACATCAGGATTAATAGCAGTAAGGGTGATTTTTGCTGAAATTGCTTTATTTATACCAATTCTTGTAGGACTATGGAGTATCTGTCTGTTAAGATTTGTTATTTCTACTGAGTCAAAGTCGCAAATTATAATTTTACCAACTCCTGCCACAGCAAGATATATGGATACAGGGCTTCCAAGACCACCTGCACCTGCGATAAATACTTTTGAATTTTTAAGCTTTTTTTGACCTTCTTCAGACCAACCCTCAATGAGCATTTGTCTTTGATATTTTACGAAATCCATCCAATAACCTCCTTCATCTCTTTAAGAGTCTGCTGGGCTACTTTTTTTGCCTTTTCTGAACCTTCTTTTGCAGTTTCAATAAGAAGGTTTGGATTATCTATCAGTTTTTGTCTTTTCTCCCATAGGGGGGTTAAAGTGTCAATTACGTGTTTTATTAGGATTTTTTTGCAATCAATACAGCCAATACTTGCTGTGGTGCATCCAGCAATTACTTCTTTTTTTTCTTCTTCTGTGGAAAATATTTTATGGAGATCAAAAACCGGGCATTTTTGAGGATCTCCCTTGTCTGTTCTTCTTTTTCGAGCTGGATCTGTTACCATTGTTCTTAGTTTATCAGTCACGGTTTTTTCATCATCACTTAGATATATGGCGTTTCCATAGCTTTTTGACATTTTTCTTCCATCAGTGCCTGGTACTTTTGGAAACTCTGTAAGCAAAGCTTCTGGTTCTGGGAAAAATTCCTTTCCATAAAGGTAGTTGAATCTTCTTGCAATTTCACGAGAAATCTCAAGATGAGGAACTTGGTCAATTCCTACAGGTACATACTTAGCTCTGTAAATGATAATGTCAGCTGTTTGAAGCACAGGATATCCTAAAAATCCGTAGGTATCGAGGTCTTTATCTTTAATTTGCTCCTTTTTTTCTTTGTATGTAGGCACTCTTTCAAGCCACCCAAGAGGAGTAATCATACTTAAAAATATGTGAAGCTCTGCATGTTCAGGAACTTGAGACTGGATAAAGACAGTAGATTTCTCAGGATCAAGCCCTGCTGCAATAAAATTTATGAGAAGGTCTAAGGTATATTCTTTGATTTGTGAGGGATTTGCATAGCCAGTTGTTAAGGCATGCCAATCAGCCACAAAAAAGTAACATTCATATTTATCTTGAAGCCTTACCCAATTTGAAAGGGCTCCAATTAGGTTTCCTAAGTGAAGTGGTCCGCTTGGTTGCATTCCGCTTAGAACTCTATCCATTTAATACCTCCTAAAAAAGTGAAAGTAAAGAATAGAAAAACTTTACCAAAGGTAGTACAAAAAGTCTTGTTAAACCTGTCACAATTAGAAGTATTACAATGAGGGATCCGTAAGGTTCAATTCTTTCCATAAGTTCCGAGTATTTGAGAGGAAGCAATCCTGTTAGTATTCTTCCTCCATCAAGGGGTGGAACAGGAATTAGATTAAATGCTGCAAGAACTATGTTTATCATTATTGTAGATTTTAAAACTAAAATTAAAGGATCAAATATGAAGTAAGGTATAATTCCCATGAGCGGCAGTAAAATCCACTTAGTAATTATTGTACAGAATATAGCTACTATAAGGTTTGCAGCAGGTCCACCAGCAGCACATAATGCCATTCCTAAGCGAGGATTTTTAAAATTATAAGGATTAACAGGTACGGGCTTTGCATAACCAAAAACCCACTGTCCACTTGTAAGAATGAGTAATAAAAAGGGCATTATTATTGTGCCAAAGGGATCAATGTGAGATAAGGGATTAAGAGTTAATCTTCCCTCCAATTTAGCTGTAGGATCACCAAGTTTGTTAGCCACCCACCCATGAGCAAGCTCATGGAAAACTATGGCAATTAGTATTGCAGGGGCTGAAATTATAATTTGTCTTATTATCTGAAGAAAATCCATTATTTTATCCTTATCATTACTTCATCGGGATTGACCATGTCACCCTCTTTAATAAATATTTCCTCAACCGTGCCATCTACTGGTGAGTGAATTTCGTTTTCCATTTTCATTGCTTCAACAATAACAACTGTATCGCCTGCTTTCACTTTTTCTCCTTTCTTAACCTTTATTTTTACTACTGTACCCGGCATTGGAGAAGTTATGTCTCCAGGTTCTGTGGGTTGAGGTCTTACAGACTCTTTTGGTTTTAAGTCAACTTTGCCCTCTTCACTGGGAACAACTTCTTGTAAAGGTTCAACAATTACCTCTACCAGTTGATTGTTTACATAGAGAAAATAAGGCCTTTTGCCATCAACTTTATGCCCTTTGCCTCCTACTTTAACATGATAGGATTCTCCATAGAGATTTATGACAAACTCAGTTGGAGCAAGGCTTGGAGCGGGTTTAGCCTCCTGTGGTTTCGGAGCAGGCACTTCTTCTTTAATGCCCTTTTCTTTTGCCTCAAGAAATTCAAGATATACCTTCGGGAAAAGGCAGTAACTAAGCACTTCTTCCTCAGAGGTGACTCTATCTGCAATTTCTGCTTTAGCTTTTTCAAACTCCGGTTCTAATAAATCAGCTGGTCTTACGGTAATAAACTCTTCATCACCGAGAATTTTTTTTCTTACTTCTTCATTTACTGGTGCTGGTGGTCTTCCATAAAGTCCTTTAAAATAATTTTTTGTCTCAGTAGTTACCATTTTATATCTCTCACCCGTAAGAACATTAAGAGTTGCTTGAGTTCCTACAATTTGGCTTGAGGGGGTTACTAAGGGAGGGAATCCAAAATCTTCTCTTACATGAGGAATTTCTTCCAAAACATCTTTTATCCTGTGTAAAGCATTTTGTTCTCTCAATTGATTTACAAGGTTGCTTAACATTCCTCCAGGCACTTGATAAACAATTACCTTAGGGTCTGGTCCGATGTATTCGCTTTCAAGGTTTTTATATTTCTTTCTTACTTCATAAAAGTAATCAGCAATTTCATCAAGAAGCTCCATATTGAAATGAGGATCTCTTTCAGTGCCTTTTAGTATGTGACAAACCGTCTCTAAAGGAGGTTGAGATGTACCTCCTGCCATAGTTGAAATAGCGGTATCAACAATATCTACTCCAGCTTCGATAGCTTTAATTGTTGTGGCTACTGCCATACCTGCAGTATCGTGAGTGTGAAGGTGAATTGGTAAATCTATCTCCTCTTTAAGTCTTTTTATTAATTCATAAGCTGTATAGGGATCAAGAAGGCCTGCCATGTCTTTTATACATATTATATGAGCTCCCATATCCCTTAGATTTTTTGCTAAACCAATAAAATAATCTATTGTATAAATTGGTCCAATGGTGTAACAAAAGGCTGCTTCAACGATTCCTCCATACTTTAGAGTGGCTGATATAGAACGTTCCATGTTTCTTAAGTCATTAAGGGCGTCAAAAATTCTTAGGATGTCAATACCGTTTGCTATAGTTTTTTCAACAAATTTTTCAACCACATCATCAGGATAGTGTCTATATCCCACAAGATTTTGTCCCCTAAGAAGCATTTGAAGTTTCGTTTTCTTTACAAGGCTTCTTATAGTTCTCAGTCTTTCCCAGGGATCTTCTCTTAAAAATCTAAGGCAACTGTCAAAGGTAGCACCACCCCATACTTCAAGAGAATGAAAACCTACTCCATCCATTTTTTCAGCAATAGGAACTATATCTTCAAGCCTAAGTCTTGTAGCATGTAGACTTTGGTGGGCATCTCTAAAAGTAGTATCCATTATTTTAATAGGTTTTGACATTTCATACACCTCTCAAATTTATTTAAACCCTACTGTGGGCTACAATAGCAGCTGATAAAATTACAGCTAAATCAAAGGGATCTCTTTCTTCTTCATAAAGAAGGCTACTAAGCTTTTCCTCAATGTATTTTGTGCTAAAGTTTCCTTTGAGGAAATCTTCATCTTCCATGATCTTGATATAGAGAGGTATTGTTGTTTTTACTCCTCTTATGATGTACTCACTGAGAGCACGATGCATTCTTCTTACAGTTTCCTCCCATGTTCTTCCCCTTGCAATAAGTTTTGCTAATAAAGAATCGTAATAGGGAGGCACATTGTAACCTTCAGTTACATGACCATCAATCCTTATCCCAAAGCCACCAGGAGAATAATAGGCAGTGACAATACCTGTAGAGGGCAGAAAGTCATTTAATGGATCTTCGGCATTTATTCGGCATTGAATAGCGTATCCGTTAAGAGTAACTTCATATTGTTTTATATCAATAGGCTCACCATATGCAATTTTTATCATGTTTTGTACAAGATCAATGCCAGTTATCTCTTCAGTGATGGTATGCTCCACTTGAATTCTTGTATTCATCTCAAGAAAGTAATAGTTGAGATTTTCATCAACTAAAAACTCTATGGTTCCTACATTGTCATAACCTACTTCATAAGCAATTTTTTTTGCTGCTTCTCCCATCTGAGCTCTTACTTTTTCAGTGAGCAATAAAGAAGGTGCTATTTCAATAAGTTTTTGATGTCTTCTCTGGATGGAACAATCTCTCTCTCCTAAATGGATAATATGACCATACTTGTCAGCCATTATCTGAATTTCAATGTGATGAGGTCTTTCGAGATATTTTTCTATGAAAAGCCTTTCATCGCCGAAGGCTTTTTTTGCTTCAGACATGGCAATAGGAATAAGTCTGCGAAGAGATTCCTCATCATAGCAAATTCGTAAACCCCTTCCTCCGCCTCCAGCAACAGCTTTTATCATAACAGGATAACCAATTTCTTTTGCTGCTTCAATGGCTTCTTCCGAATTGTTTATAGGAGGAGTACCTGGCAGCAATGGAATTCCCAGTTTCTGAGCAAATTTTCGAGCTTCATTCTTTAGACCCATCATCCGAATAGCTTCGGGATTCGGGCCGATAAAAGTTATTCCTGCTTGTTGGCAGGCTTCTGCAAACTGAGGATTTTCAGCAAGAAAACCATAGCCGGGGTGAATAGCATCGGCTCCTACATTTTTGGCAAGTTCTACAATACCGTAAATATTAAGATAGCCTCTAAGAGGTCCAGGAGTGACAAGATATGCTTCATCAGCCTTTTTTACATATCTTGCTGTAGCATCAGGTTCACAGTAGATGGCTACTGTTCTTATCCCCAGCTCTTTGCAAGCTCTGATAATTCTTAATGCAATTTCTCCTCTGTTTGCAATCAAAACCTTTTTAAACATTTTTTATCCCTTGTTATGCCTTGTAAGGTAAATATAAAGATTTTAAATAATATCTTAAAATAAATCAATCCTATCCGTCATTGGGAGGCTCAAGAATTGAGCCGTGTCAATACCCTCCTTCCGTCATTTTCCCTTCTTCATCATTGCGAGCACCCGAGGGGTGCGAAGCAATCTCATTGTAGGCTTTTCATAAAAAGTGAGGAGGAAGAGATTGCTTCGGGTGCTGAAGCACCCTCGCAATGACAATTAGGGGTATACCCTCGTAATGACGGAGGGACAGAGCGTCTAATAGCCTCTTTTCGTTAAAAGTTTTTCAAAGAAAATGATAAAATATAAATCATCTTCTTAAAGGAGTCATAAAATGAAAGCATCTAAACTTTGGAAAGAGCTTCTTAGTGATCCTCAGAATAAGAGGCATTTACTTTATGAAATTGAAACCCTTGCTAAAGAGAACACAGATCCTGCAGAAATTCATTTTGGAACCTCTGGATGGCGTGGAGAAATTGGCTCAGACTTTACCATGCAAAATGTGAGAGTACTTACAAAAGCAATTATAGAGGCAGTAAAAAGCAAAGAAGCTGTTGTTTTGGAAGAGTTTGGTGTTAATTCTTTTGATGAATTTAAAGAAAAAGGTATCATTGTAGGTCATGATAACAGAATACTGGGTAAAGACTTTGCTTTTGAAGTTATAGGCTTACTTCAATCGGAAGGGATAAATTGTTATTATGCTGGAGAGGCTGCCACTCCTGAATTTTCAGCAGCTGTAGTAGAACTTGGAGCTGCGGCATCCATTAATCTAACTCCAAGTCATAATCCTGCAAATTATGGAGGATTTAAACTAAATCCTGCTGATGGCGGACCTGCTCCTGAAAGCTTAACTAATATCATAGAAAAAATTGCAAATGAAATAATGAAAAAAAACCCTTCCATACCTTCTTACTTCCCAGGAAATATTAAAAGGATCGACATAACGGAGCTTTACATCCAATTTATAAAAAAACAAGGACTCATCGATTTAGAAAAAATAAAAGAATTTTTAATAAAGGAAAAAACTCAAATTGCTATTGATCACATGCATGGCTCCACAAGAGGAAGACTTGCAAGGATTTTATCCTTTAGACCAGGCAAATTTATTTGTCTGAGAAAGGAAGAAGACCCTCTTTTTGGAGGAGTATCGCCTGAGCCCAGTGAGGAAAATCTCAAACTTGCATTATCTTATCTAAAGGAAAATTGTTTAGGTTTTGCTGTTATTATAGATCCTGATGGAGACCGAGTCAGATTTGCTGATCTAAATAGACAAATTCCTATGAATTACTTTGGTGCTATGGCATTTCATTATCTATACAACTTCAAAGAATTAAGAGGTGTGGTAGTAAAGAGTTTAGGAACAAGTAATTTTGTCAATGCTATTGCCCAAGCATTAAATGTGGAAGTAATTGAAACTAAAGTAGGTTTCAAAAATTTTAGACCTTATTTACTCCCTCAATCTACAAAAAAGGCAATTGTAGCTTTTGAGGAATCAGATGGAATTTCTGCCTATGGCAATACACTCGAAAAAGATGCAATTTTTGGAGTACTTCTTGCCCTTGAAATGTTAGCTACTTTTAAAAAAAATCTAAGTGATTATCTCGAAGAGATAGAGAATCACTATGGCAGGTATTATTCATCCAGGACAGGAATAGAAATACCACGCGAAAGTTTCGGACCTCATATTAAACAGCATATTATGGAGTTAGGTAAAAATTTTAAAGGAGGAGATACTTTAAAATTTGGGAACCTACAAAAGAAAATTCTTTCCGTTACAGATATAGATGGGATAAAGATTGTATTTGAAGATTTATCATGGTTTATGATTCGACCTTCAGGAACAGAGCCTAAAATACGTATATACTTAGAGACAAAAAATTTCACTGAATTAGAGCAATTAATGGAAGAAGCTAAAAGCCTTACTAAGAGAATATGTTATGAAGGCATACGATGTTTTATTTAGGAATAAATTTACAATTCCTTCAAATAGTTTTCAAAAAGACAGAGGCTTTTTTTATGTTTGTCGGTAAGTTCATAATCCATGTTTTCTGTCCAGTAATATAAAATTTCATCCTCTGTCATAAATTCCCTTAAATAGTAATCTCTTATCATTTCTGGAAGATAGGCGTGGAAGGCTTTTGCTGCATAGAGGAGATTTTCTTTAAATTTGATATAATGTTCATAAATTTCATTCTGGCCATTGATAATCTCTTTTCTTATAATCCATAGGGCAAAAACAAAAGGAAGCCCTGTATGGTCATACCATAGCTTAGCAAGATCATAGACTTTCTTGTTATTGTTAAGTTTTCTATATCTTAAGGCATCATCGCCAATGAGTAAAAAAGACTCTCCTTTGTGAGGAGTGGAAGATACATCGTAAAGAGGCGACAAACCTAAAAACTTTTCAAGGATAACTCTTAACAAAAGATGAGATGTGGCGGATTGATCAGTAAGAAGAATCCTTTGTCCGTCAATTCTATTTATTTCATAATCACTGAAAAATAGAACACTGCCCACATATTCCTTTGAGCTTATAGCTATACCATCAATATATTCATAAAGTTCTTTGTTAACCAAATATTCAACTGAGGAAGAAGGGCTAATATCAATTAAATCATTTCGCAGTGCCCAATTAAGTTGGGATGGAACTCCTTTTACAAGATGAATATTATCAGTGAGTAAAGCTTCCTTTTTTAAGACATAAAACAAGGGATATACATTAGCATACTGAATCCATCCTACTTTAAGCTTCATCCTTTAATTACTCCCAGAGGCTTTAGTTTTACTACTTTCATAGCTAATCCTGCATTGTGGACCACATCAACAACATTTGATACATCTTTATAGGCATCAGGCATTTCCTCTGCGAGGGTTTCTTTACCAGAAGCTCTTACTATTATACCTCTTTCGGCAAGCTCCTCCTTAATTGATCTTCCCTTTGCTTGCTTTATTGCCTGATTTCTGCTTAAAACTCTTCCTGCACCATGACAAATGGAACCGAAGGTCTCCTCCAAAGCCTTTGTCAATCCTACCAATACAAAAGATACTCTCCCCATATCTCCTGGAATTAAAACAGGTTGTCCTATATCCTTATAGCAATCTGGTAACTCTGGATGTCCCTTTGGAAATGCTCTTGTAGCACCTTTCCTATGGACAATGAGTCTTTTTCTTTTGCCATTGATTTCATGAAATTCTTCTTTTGCTATATTGTGGGCTACATCAAAAACAACAGTCATTGCCAGTTGCTTAGGTGAAATTTTGAAAAGTTTAAAAAATATCTCTCTTGTCCAATGGGTAAGACACTGTCTGTTTGCCCAGGCATAATTAGCAGCTCCTTTCATAGCAGAGAAATACTGCTGTGCTTCTTTGCTCCGAAAAGGCACACAGGCAAGTTCTTTATCGGGCAATTCAATATCATATTTTTTTAGTGCTTGAAGCATTATCTTTACATAATCATCACAGATTTGATGGCCAAATCCTCTTGAACCGGTATGAATCATAATGGTAACTTGTCCCTTCCAAAGCCCCATGTGATTGGCAATTTCAGGTTCAAAAACTTCAGCCACATATTGAACCTCAAGGAAATGATTCCCAGAACCAAGAGTACCTTGCTGAGACCTTCCTCTTTCATAGGCTTTTGAACTTATTGCATCAGGATCAGCTCCATCAAGGCAGCCATGAGATTCAATCCTATGAAGATCCTCAGCATCTCCAAAACCTTGTTCCACAGCCCATATGGCTCCTTTTTTTACAATCTCCCTTTCATCTTTATGAGAAAGCTTTATTTTCCCTGTGGAACCAACTCCTGAAGGTATATGGGTGTATAGTAAATCAACAAGCTCTCTAATTTTAGGCTTTACTTCTTCATAATTTAAGTTGCTCCTAAGAAGTCTTACGCCACAGTTAATATCATATCCTACTCCACCGGGAGAGATTATACCTTCCTCTGCATCAAAGGCTGCTACTCCTCCTATAGGAAAACCATATCCTGTATGAATATCAGGCATGGCAAGAGATTTTCCTACAATACCTGGCAGTGTTGCAACATTTGCTACTTGACGAACTGACTCGATTTCCAGCCCTTCTTCCAGAATTTCGTCTACATAAATTATTCCCTCTGTTTTCATTCCTGATACAAATCCTTTTGGAACTCTTAATCTATAGGGATCTATTCTTTCTGTTCCTTCAATTTTGGGCATAAAACATCACCCCCCCAAATCAATTACTTAAATTTATTATAGCCTTAAATATCAAAAATAATCTCGGCTACAAAGAGAGAGTTTTCCTTTTTTAGTTTTAGATTGTGATAGGTTGCTGCTTTCACCAGGAGTCTTCTTTCATGTTTTTGAGGATTAAAGATTTCGCCTTTAATCTTTCCACGAAGATATGTTTCATTAATTTTTAAAAACACTGATTTACCCAGAAAACCATAGGCATCAAAATGAAAAATAAGTTCATTTAGAAAACAAATTAAGAGATCTTCTATGCTTTGCTCTGTTAAGTTAATCTCAATTTCCTCTATTAGGTCCACTTTTTCTAAGTCAGTTACAAGACTGTAAAGCCCTAAGGCAGACTCTATAAAACATTCTTCAAGGGTTTTACCTTCTGCTCTTATTCCAATGTCTCCTGAAACATCAATTATTCTGTAACTCATTGAAGCTTCCTTAGAGCATCTTCTATGAATTCTCTTACCTGGGGATCAGACTCTTTTTCTAAAGCCTCCAGGAGCGGTTCCTTCGCTGAGGGATCACCAATTAACTCAAGAGCATAGGCAGCATCACCTCTTATGTTTTTATGAGGAGATTTTAGAAGTTCAACTATTAGGGGTACAATTGAATTTAAACTTTCAAAGTTTTTTGACTTTAATTCCTCAATAATTGCAAAAGCTCCAACTTTAAGTCTCAATCTTTCATCAGAAAGCATTTTTGCAACCAGACTAAGCTGAGAAGGTTCATGCTCAAAGAAAGTTATTATATTTTCTAAATATCCATTGTCAAGATAATCAAAAAGTAAATTTTCAAAGGCATCACCATCCCAATTACTAAAATCCTTGCCATTACCATTCATTTTATCACCCATGCCAGTCAGATTTTATTCTGCTTCGTCCTCTTATATATTTCTCGGCGCTAAGAGCAGCAATTGCACCTTGACTACAAGCTATGACCACCTGTCTAAAATAGGGGCTTGCAACGTCTCCAGCTGCAAAAACTCCTTCAATATTAGTTTGCATAAATTCATCCACCAAAATAAATCCTCTCTCATCAAGACTTATGGATTCTCCGAGAAAATCTGTTATTGGTTGAGAACCCTGAATATAAACAAAGACTCCTGAAACTTCAATGTGTTTTTCCTGTCCATTTTCATCTTTTAGTAAAACTGCTGTTACAAAATCTAAACCCTTAATCTCTTTTACAGCATGTGATAAAAGAATTTTAATCTTAGGATTAGAGAAAACAGCATGGTCAGGGCTCACTTTAAGTTTTGATGAAGAGGATATTAAGAAACATTCATCTGCAAACTCTGTCAAATATTGAGCCTCTTTTACTGCTTCTTCACTGTCACCAAGGACTGCTACCTTTTTACCTCTAAAAAAAGGAGCATCACAAACAGCACAGTAACTAACACCTTTACCAAGTAATTCTCTTTCCCCTTTGATTGTTGGTTTTCTACCCATGGAACCTGTAGCTATAATAATTGCTTTTCCCTTATAACTTCCATTCATTGTTACAACTTCCTTTGGTTCTAAAATCAAATCTACACCTACTACTTGCTGTTCTTCATATTTTGCTCCCAAGGACAATGCTTGAGAACGAATTCTTTCTAAGAGTTCTTTGCCAGTTAAAGGTTTTTCTAAGCCAGGATAGTTTTCAATTAAAGATGCGTAGGCTAAGGCTCCAGCAGTTTTTGATTTATCAAGTATGAGAGTTTTTAAATTTGCCCTGGATGCATAGATTCCTGCTGTAAGACCAGCAGGTCCTCCTCCTATTATAATTACATCAAAGATTTCAGCCATATTTCCCTCCATAACTCTAAAATTAATATTCCCTGAGTCTCATCAAAAAAATCTCAAAATATTGTAATTGTTATCTCTCTGAGCTGGCTTAAATCCAGTTTGCTTTATAGCCTCTATTATTTCTTCCAGACTGACTCTATAACTTACTCCTGCAGCTCTTACAACATTTTCTTCAAGCATCGTAGAACCGAAATCATTTGCTCCAAAACGAAGTCCTATCTGAGCAATCTTAATTCCTTGAGTTACCCATGAAACTTGAATATTTCTAAAATTATCAAGGTAAATCCTGCTCAATGCAAGTACTCTTAGATATTTTACGGACCCAGCTGGCATAATCTCAGGATGCTCTATTTTAAGCTCTGTATTTCCTGGCTGAAACGTCCACGGAATAAAGGCGGTAAAACCTCCGGTTTCATCCTGAAGTTTTCTTATTGAACTAAGATGTTCAATTATATCCTCTTCTTTGTCAATACTTCCGAACATCATGGTGGCAGATGTTTTCATTCCAATAAGATGGGCTTGCCGCATTACCTCTAACCATTCCTCTGACTTAACTTTGTTAGGTGACTGAAGTTCCCTTACTCTATCGGAGAGAATCTCTGCACCACCTCCGGGAATGCTGTCTAATCCTGCCTCTCTAAGTTTTGTAAGGACCTCTCTTATAGTAAGACCTTCTCTTTTCGATAGAAAAGAAATTTCAGGAGGTGAAAAACCATGAACATGGATTTTAAAATTCTCCTTTATAAATTTAAGCATATCGAGATAAAAGTCAATACCAAGATCAGGATTAACTCCTCCCTGAAGAAGAATTTGAGTTCCTCCTTTTTCTAAGGTTTCCTGAATTTTTTTAGCAAGTTCCTCTTTTGATATGACATAGGCTTCAGAATGATTGGAGGGTCTCCAGAAAGCACAAAATTTACACTTATTGATGCATATGTTTGTATAATTTATGTTTCTGTCTATTACAAAAGTTACAATTCCTTCAGGATGAAGCTTTTTCCGAAAATCATCAGCCTTTTTACCCAGTTCATACAATGATGATTCCTTTAACATCTCCAGAGCTTCTTTGGTATTAATTCTTACCATATTCTTATCACATTATAAAAGGAATCTCTCTCAACAGGAATTTTACCTGTCTCTCTTATTAAATGAGCAAGTTCATTAATAGAGATACCCTTTTTTGAAAGAGCTCCAGCAGAATGGGCAATTTTCTCTTCAATTACAGTCCCCTCAAGACAATCTGCACCAAAAAGAAGAGCAAGTTGAGCAAGCTTTTCACCAAGCATTATCCAGTAAGCTTTTATATGGGGTATATTGTCAAGGAAAAGTCTTGATACAGCAATAGTTTTTAAGTCATCTAAGGCATTAGGATAAGGAACCTTAATATGAGTATTGTGAGGTTGATAACTCAAAGGTATAAAAGCAAGGAATCCCTGAGTTTCATCCTGAAGTTCTCTTAACTTGGATAAATGCTCTATCCTGTCTTTATAAGTTTCTACATGACCATAAAGCATGGTAGCATTTGTCTTGATTCCTAATTTATGGGCTGTCTTTATGATTTCAAGCCATCTTTCACCAGATATTTTTTCAGGACATATTTTATTTCTTACAGAAGAGTTAAAAATTTCTGCTCCTCCACCGGCCATTATACTAACGCCTGCTTCTTTAAGTTTAGTTAGGGTTTCATCGATAGTTAATCCTGACTTTCTTGAAAAATAATCAATCTCTACAGCTGTAAAGGCTTTTATGGTAATTAAGGGAAATTCATTTTTTATTTTGGAAATCATATCAAGATAGAATTGGAAACTCCATTCAGGATGCAGGCCAGATACAATATGTACCTCTGTAAGATAACCAATCTTTTCCTGTGTCTGCCTAAGTTCAGAAATAACATCATCTATTGTTAATTCATAGGCACCTTCTTGACCTTTAGATCTCGAGAAAGCGCAGAATTTGCATCTATTTATGCAAATATTGGTAGGATTTATGTGTCTGTTCACTATAAAATAAGCTCTATCTGAGTTTATCTTTTTTGAAACTTCATTAGCCAATTGACCAAGGATATGGATGTCCTCGGTATTGAAAAGAGTGATCCCTTCCTCCTTAGTTAACCTTTGTCCCTCTATTATTTTTCTCCTAATCTCCTCAAACATAAGCTTATTATAGCACTGGATTATGATAACTAACAAGAAATAATCACTTGAGAGAGTAATGACTTTTTATAATTGTCAGGGTTAAAAACTTCTCTCTTGTCACTGCAAGGCTACATTATTCTTATTCTATTATTAAAAACTTGCCTCTCCTCTTTTCTTTTATTGCGAGTAGTCCGAAGGACTGCATGGCAATCCGCCTTTGCGAGGACGACTTTATGCATCCGGGGCAACCTCGTCCCTTCGTCATTGTCCCCTCTTCGTCGTTGCGAACAACCGAAGGTTGCGAGGCAATCTCATCGCAGGCTTTTCATAAAAAGTGAGGAGGATGAGATTGCTTTCCCCTCTCAAAGCTCGGGGTCGCAATGACAATCAAGGGTCCACCCTTGCAATTACAGAGTGGGTGCAAAAGTAGATTGCTTTGCTACGCTATCGCTTCGCTCGCAATGACAGAGGGGGCAATGAAGGTTTAGGGGGCTTATGGCAATGATAAAGTAAGAGGAGAATTCTTCACTACGCTTGAAATGACGGAATAGTGGGGGTTATTGCGAGGTTGCCATATTACTGAATCAATCTGCCTTTACACACCTGCTATTAATTAAAAAGGGAGGGGAATATCCTATTAAAATTAAAATCCTTACCCAGTAGGTGCTTGTTTTAAAAATTATCAATGCATAAGGAGCTTTTTCTGGACTTTTATCCCAATCTATTCATAGATAGGTGTTGAAAAAATTGCTATAATTAAAAAATTATACATTTAAAGGGAGGTTAAAGTGATGCTTAAATTTTTGTTTTCCCTGATTTTATTTTTTCAATTAATACTTATCCCAGCAAATATCTATGCAGGTTCGGGTTATTATTATGATACCTGCCCAGGTTGTGGTGGAAACGAAAATTATAACTATACTATCCCTACACCTAAACCCCATTTTGAAGGTTCTCAAAGAAACTGCTATACAGAGGAATATGTGTGTGGAAAGACCTGCTGGGAAGGCAGCTATGATGGAGATAGAAGCCGTCAGGGCATGGGATACTGCATTGATAAAATATGCACAAGGACGGTATGTGAATGAATCTTAGGGAAGAGGCATTATCAGGAAATTTGTCCGAATCCCTTGCTGATAGAGGGCATTGGTGGCCTGAGTATGCACAGTTAAGCCAAAATTCTCAAAAAGCAATTGTATCCCACAACAAAAAAAGAAGAAGTGCTTATTGTTGGAACAGAACTTAAGGCAGGCAAAGAGATCGGTGTTCTGGAAATTCATACCTTTTACCTATGAGCCGGCGATAAGTCTTGCTAAAAGGGGTCCATTTGAGAAGGTTAATAAACTATTGATCCTTAAAAAGATAGAATTTAATGCTCAATGGAAGAATCGGTCAGGCTGTCAGCTATTGCTTCAACAATAAAAATCGCGGAGCTTATTTTATTTTTAAACTTTGTTATATTTTTCATGCGTTGGAGGGAAAGTATATGAAAATTAAGAATAAGAAAGAGATTTTAAAGAGTTTTTTTCTAATGGTTTTCTTTCTTTTTATTTGCTCTAATCATGGATTTTCCATTGAGCCAAATGATGTTAAAAATTTTTCATACTACTTATCATTTTATAATGGTAAAGTGACACTTAAAAATGGTATTTTCAGGCAGTATGGCCCACCGGATAACATTGTTGATGTTAAAATCGAGCGTTATGAGCTTAAAGATTTAAACCATGATGGAATCAATGATGCTGTTGTTATTCTTGTGGGGAATTATGGTGGTAGTGGCGCCTTTTATGAACTAACTGTTTTACTCTCAAAAGGTAAAGATATCGTTCAAACAAATTCCGTAGTATTAGGGGATAGAATAAAAATTGAAAAAATATTTGTGTATCCTAAATCGCGCTCTTTAGTTGGTCCTCCAGAAATTGAAATTTTTGCCCTTACACATAAAGATTCAGACGCTTCAGCCTTTCCCAGCAAGAAAGATGTGATTTGTTATTCTTTAGTGAAAGAAAAGCTCATCCCTTGCGAAGAAACCCCAATAGTTAAAAAACCAGCATTATACTTATATCCAGAGAAAAAACAAACAATTACGGTAAGATTAGCTCCAAAAGGTGATATTACAAAAACTATACCCCCTTACAATGGTAAATGGATTGTTAAAGTTACACCAACCGGAAAGATTAATAACCAGTATGACTACCTTTTTTATGAAGTAAATTTAGCAAAGCCCTATCCATTAACTAACGCTGGGTGGGTAGTACCTTATAGCGAATTATCTAAATGGTTTGATATTTATCTACCAAAGTTGGGTTTAAATGAAAAAGAAGCCGATGATTTTAAAAATTATTGGTTAAAAGAACTCAAACCACATAAATACTACGAAATAAGGTATATGGATAAGAAATTTTTAAGTGAAAACCTGCATGTAGACATAAACCCAAAACCCGATACTTTTATCAGAGTATTTTTGCATTTCAAAGGTACAAACAGTAAACAAAGTCTTACGGAACCTCAGATATTTAAAAAGAATAGAAGAGGTTTTACAGCAGTAGAATGGGGTGGTATTAACACGGAAGAATCTGAAAGAAACTTTAGCTTTTTAGCAACAGATTTAGGTGAGCTCATCCTTAGAGAAATACATATAAAAGAGCACAAACTTTATATAAGAGTTAACTCTAAGGGATGCACAGATAAAAGTACTTTGAAAGCCGAAGTTATTAATAGCCCTAAAAGAGTTGATAAAGATGTACAACATTATGAAATCACCTTTTTAAGAATAGCTCCTGACTACTGCAAAGCTTTGTTTCCAGATGGAGTTATGATGGAATACGATTTAAGAAAAGATTTTGGAATAAATACTAAATTACCTTACACAATTTCAGTAAAGAATTTAATTTATCCGTTGTTACCAAATGAACCATATTTTGAAATTTTTCCCAGAATAGAAGAACCCATACCATTTACTAAAGACACCTTAAAGGAAGACCTCATTAAGGCTACAATTAAAGCAATAGATATGGAAATAGAAAGGTATGAAAAAAGTAGCCATTCAGATAAAAAAGAGAAGATAAGCTATCTACAAGGTGAGTTAAAAAGATTTAAAGAGATGTCACCTGATAGTTATAAGTTAGAAGGAAAACACCAGGATGAACCTTTGTTAAATTTTAATAAATTTGGTACCCTTATGCCACCTATTAAAAGAACAATTGAGATTCATGTGACGGAACCTTTAAAAGTGGGCGATTTATTATATTACACAGGAATGACAAAATCTGGGCCCTTTTATCATTTGGCTGGAATTAGCGATAAAATTGCTAAAGCTATAGAAAAAGGGACATATAAAGTAAAGATTTATCTTATTTACAAAAGGGAATATTTTGGTTTTATTCCAAACTACTATGTTTTCTTAAGTGATTTGGCAAAATAAAAAAGAGATATTTATGGTAAAATTTGTTAGTTTTCTATGAGGGTTCTTCTTACTATTGTGATAGCTGCTGGAGTTTAAGATTCCAAGAGAATCTTCCATCCAGAAGAATATTTCTATGAAAAAAATGTGAGGATGATAGTTATAATTGTGAAAGAAGCAAAGAGGGCATAGGATACTATGTTGATAAAACATGTAGAAGATTAGTTTTTACCTTATAGCAAAAATTTTTTGGTTGGAGATTTAAAAAATATGTCTACCGGACTGATTACAGAAGAGGAATATAAGAGAAAAAGAAAGGAGATTATGGCTGAAAAGTGGTAAATATAATAAAGTTATGGGCCTGTCAACTGCCTTGTTAGTTTTAGGAGCAAACTTGTATTTTTTTTGTTTATAATAAAAATTAAGCAATAGAATCGGAGGTGAGAGATGGGACATGTAAAGGGACTCAAATGCAGAGAGTGCGGAAGAGAATACCCTATTGAACCCATATATGTGTGTGAATTCTGTTTTGGACCTCTTGAAGCGATTTATGATTATGCAAAGATAAAAAGAGCTCTTTCAAGAAAAAGCATAGAAAGAAGGCCAAAAACTTTATGGAGATATAAAGAGCTTCTACCAATAGATGGAGAACCACAGGTAGGGCTTAATTCAGGTTTTACTCCTCTTGTAAAGGCTGAAAATTTAGCAAAATTTCTTGGAGTAAAAGAACTTTATATAAAAGATGACACTGTTGCCCATCCAACTCTTTCATTTAAAGACAGAGTCGTGGCAGTTGCATTAACAAAAGCTAAAGAATTCGGCTTTGACACTGTGGCTTGTGCATCTACTGGAAATCTTGCCCATGCTGTATCAGCACATGGAGCAAAATCAGGATTTAACAGATTCATTTTTATACCAGCAACCCTTGAGCAAAGTAAAATTCTTGCCTCCATTGTTTATGAGCCAAACTTAGTTGCCGTAGACGGAAACTATGATGATGTAAACAGACTTTGTAGTGAAATAGCTAACAAATATCGTTGGGCCTTTGTAAATATTAACATCCGTCCCTTTTATGCAGAAGGCTCAAAAACCATAGGGTTTGAAATAGTGGAACAACTTGGCTGGGAAGCACCTGACAGTATTGTTGTTCCCTGTGCCAGTGGTTCTTTACTTACAAAAGTGTGGAAAGCACTGAAAGAGTTTAAAGAAATTGGCATTATAAAAGAGGTAGAAACTAAGATATACGGAGCCCAAGCAACAGGATGCTCTCCTATATCTACAGCTTTTAAACAAGGTACAGATGTAATAAGACCTGTAAAGCCAAATACTATAGCTAAATCCCTTGCAATTGGAAATCCTGCAGATGGTTATTATGCCTTGCAAGCTGTAAGGGAAAGTGGAGGAGCAATAGAGGATGTCTCAGATGAAGAGATAATAGATGCCATTAAACTACTGGCAAGAACTGAAGGTATTTTTGCTGAAACAGCAGGTGGAGTCACTCTCGCCACTTATATTAAACTTCTTAAAGAAGGTAAAATTGATAAAAAAGACTGTACTGTCTTATGTATCACGGGCAATGGCTTAAAAACTGCTGAAGTTTTAGATGGTAAAACAGTAGAAGTTTACCATATAAAACCAAATCTTGCTTCCTTTGAAGAAGCTTTACAAAGGATTAAAAATAAGGAGGGCAAATAAACATGGCAGTAAAAGTTTTAATACCTACACCACTTCAAAAAATTACTGGAGGTAAAGATATTGTTGAAGCAGAGCCTGGTAAAATTATAGATATAATTAACTCACTTGATAAAACTTATCCAGGGCTTGCAGAAAGACTCTGTCAGGATGGTAAGATAAGAAGGTTTATCAACATATTTGTAAATGAAGAAGATATAAGATTTCTTCAAGGAGAAGAAACTATAGTTAAAGACGGTGATGAAGTTTCAATTGTCCCTGCCATAGCAGGAGGGTCCTTTTGAAGGAGGAAGATATGTCAGAATTAAAAAAACTACGAGTAAGACTTACTTTCCCTCAAGAATTAATTAAAGAACCTGTGCTTTTCAGAATGGCCAAAAAATATGATGTTATGCCAAATATTCGCAGAGCAAGAGTAACAGATACCTTTGGAGAGATGATTCTTGAACTTGAAGGATTAGAAGAAAATCTTGAGCAAGGCATAAACTCTTTGAGAGAGCAAGGAGTGGTAGTTGAATTAATAGAAGGAGATATTATTGAGTAGCCATGGATACTAAATCTACATGGAAAGGAATAATAAGGGAATATATAGACTTTTTCCCTATAACCGAAAAAACACCTATAGTTACTCTTTTAGAGGGAAATACTCCCCTTGTATGTGTAAACAATCTTACAAAAAAACTCAATTTAAATCTGAATTTATATCTAAAGTTTGATGGAGCAAACCCCTCAGGTTCTTTTAAAGACAGAGGCATGACATTAGCCATATCAAAAGCCTTAGAAGAAGGTGCAAAGGCTGTAATATGTGCTTCCACTGGCAACACTTCAGCATCAGCTTCAGCCTATGCAGCAAGAGCAGGAATTAAGGCAATTGTGCTTATTCCCGAGGGCAAGATTGCAACAGGAAAACTGGTTCAGGCTATGGTTCATGGAGCCTTTGTTATACAAGTAAAGGGTAATTTTGATCAAGCATTAAACATTGTCCGGGAATTGGTGAAAGAGTATCCCATAACTCTTGTAAACTCTATTAATCCTTACAGAATTGAAGGGCAGAAATCAGCTGCCTTTGAGGTTTGTGACCAATTAGGAAGAGTTCCTGACTATCATGCCCTTCCAGTAGGAAATGCTGGGAATATCACTGCTTATTGGAGAGGATATAAAGAATACAAAGAAAAAGGAAAAATCCAGAATTTACCAAAGATGCTGGGATTTCAAGCAGCTGGTGCAGCTCCTATTGTTCTTGGTCATCCTGTGGAAAAACCTGAAACAGTGGCAACAGCCATAAGAATTGGAAATCCTGCAAGCTGGCGCACAGCTGTGCAAGCCCGTGATGAATCAGGTGGAACAATAGATATTGTCACTGATGAAGAAATTCTTGAAGCTCAAAAAATGATTGCTTCCTATGAAGGAATCTTTTGTGAACCGGCCTCTGCTGCATCTGTAGCTGGAGTTATTAAACTTTACAAACAGGGATATTTCAAAGAAAATAGCACTGTAGTGTGCACCCTCACAGGCAATGGACTAAAAGATCCAGACATTGTTTTCAAAATAGCTGAAAAACCAGTGGCTTTGCCTGCAGAATTAAACAGTGTAAGAGATTTCGTGGAGAAGATTTTATGAAATACATCGTAATTGTACCAGATGGAGCAGCAGATTATCCCCTGGAGGAGCTTGGAG
>CALDSV010000015.1 GCA_937924475.1 uncultured bacterium | reverse complement strand
ATGTGGTTTGTAAAAAATCCTGAATGGTTTGATGTAATTGTTACTGATAACATGTTTGGAGATATTATTACTGACTTAGGAGCCATGATTCAAGGAGGAATGGGCATAGCTGCAGGTGGAAACATAAACCCTGAGGGTGTTTCAATGTTTGAGCCTATTGGAGGTTCTGCACCAAAGTACACAGGTAAAAATGTAATAAACCCTCTTGCTGCCATATGTGCTGGTGCAATGATGCTTGAAAATTTAGGAGAAGAATTAGGGGGTAAACTTATTGAAAGAGCTGTAATAGAGGTGACAGGTAAGCATCTTAAAAGCCTTGCTGCTGGTAAGATGGGATATACAACCAGTGAAGTGGGTGACTTAGTTGCTAAATATGCAACAGAACTGCCATTGGAGGGATAAAATGCTTAAAAAGAAAGAAAAATATGTTGTTGCAGTAGTTGGTGCTACAGGTGCAGTGGGAAATGAAATGATAGCTGTCTTGGAGGAAAGGGATTTTCCTGTTGAAACACTTAGACTTTTTGCCTCAGAAAGAAGCGAAGGAGTTACACTTAACTTCAAAGGCAATGAAATAGCTGTTGAAACCCTTAAGGAAGACTCATTCCAAGGTATAGATATAGCGCTTTTCTCAGCAGGTGCAGAGAGATCTAAAATATGGGCACCTATAGCTGCAAAGTCTGGTTGTGTTGTTATTGATAATTCAAGTCAGTGGAGAATGGATCCTGAGGTTCCTTTAGTTGTTCCTGAGGTAAATGCTCATGACTTAAGGTGGCACAAAGGAATTATAGCTAATCCAAATTGTTCTACAATTCAGATGGTTGTTGCCCTAAAACCAATACATGATGTAGCAAAAATCAAGAGAGTTGTGGTTACTACTTTTCAAGCAGTATCAGGAACAGGGAAAAAAGCTATGGATGAACTACTTCAGCAAACAGTAAATCTTCTTAACTTTAAAGAGATTGAAATAAAAGTCTATCCTCATCAAATAGCTTTTAATGTTCTACCTCACATAGATAAATTTCTCCCTAATGGCTATACAAAGGAAGAGATGAAAATGGTTAATGAGACAAAGAAAATCATGGGAGATCCTTCCATTAAAGTAACAGCCACAACAGTAAGAGTTCCTGTTTTTAGGGGTCATTCTGAAAGTGTAAACATAGAGACTGAAAAGAAAATTACTGCTAAAGAAGTAAGAGAGCTGTTAGCTAAAGCTCCAGGTGTTGTTGTAATTGATGATCCTGAAAAAAATGAGTATCCTTTACCGATTTATGCCTCTGGAAAAGATGAAGTTTTTGTTGGAAGAATTCGTGAAGATGAATCAATAGAAAATGGAATAAACATGTGGATAGTCTCTGACAATCTTCGCAAAGGAGCTGCTTTAAATGCTGTACAAATTGCAGAAGAGCTTATAAATTTGACAGCTTAAGCTGTCTAAAACACAAAAAGGAGGTAAAAATTGTTAGGAGACAGAAAAGACTATATATTCACCTCTGAATCTGTTACAGAGGGACATCCTGATAAAGTAGCAGATCAGATTTCAGATGCAATTTTGGATGCCATGCTGGAAAAAGATCCTTACTGCAGAGTAGCCTGTGAAACACTTGTTACTACTGGGCTTGTCATGGTAGCAGGGGAGATAACAACAAATTGTTATGTGGATATTCCATCTGTAATAAGAGAAACAGTTAAGGAAATAGGTTATACTCGAGCAAAGTATGGGTTTGATTATGAAACCTGTGCAGTTATAACTTCAATCCATGAACAGTCTCCTGATATTGCCATGGGTGTTGACCCTGGTGGAGCTGGAGATCAGGGACTTATGTTTGGTTTTGCCTGCAATGAAACAGAAGAGCTTATGCCTATGCCAATAATGCTTGCCCATAAATTGGCAATGAAACTTGCTGAGGTAAGAAAAAAGGATATTCTCACCTATTTAAGACCAGACGGAAAAACTCAGGTAACAATAGAATATAAAGATGGGAAGCCTTACAAAATAAAATCTATTGTTGTTTCAGCTCAACATGCACCAGACATTACCCTTCGAGAGATGAGGGAAGACATTGTAGAAAAGGTGATAAAACCAGTTGTTCCAAAAGAATTGCTTGATGAAGAAGAGGTTCAGTATTTCATTAATCCTACTGGAAGATTTGTAATAGGTGGTCCCATGGGAGATACAGGAGTTACAGGACGAAAAATTATTGTTGACACTTATGGAGGTGTTGCAAGACATGGAGGTGGTTGTTTTTCAGGAAAAGATCCTACAAAAGTAGACCGTTCAGGCTCTTACATGGCAAGATACATTGCAAAAAATTTAGTAGCTGCTGCTCTTTGTGATAGAGTAGAGATCCAGATTGCTTATGTAATAGGTGTTCCTGAGCCAGTATCTGTTTATATTAATAGCTTTGGCACAGGTAAAATTGAAGACAGAAGGCTTGAGGAAATTGTTAAGAAAGTCTTTGATCTTACTCCTAAAGGTATAATTGAAAAACTTCAACTTAGAAGACCTATTTTCAAAAAGACTGCTGCTTATGGACACTTTGGAAGACCGGACCCAGATTTTACATGGGAGCAAACAGACATGGCAGAAACCCTTAGAAAGGAGGCAGAGATTTGCTAAAGTATCACATTAAAGACATAAATTTAGCAGAAAAAGGTAAGCTTCGTATTGAATGGGCTGAAATGGATATGCCAGTTCTTAGAATGATAAGGGAAAGATTTAAAAAAGAACAACCATTAAAGGATGCAAGAATCTCTGCCTGCCTTCATGTTACTACTGAGACAGCTAATCTTGTGATTACACTTAAAGAAGGAGGAGCTGAGGTGGCTCTTTGTGCTTCAAATCCTCTAAGTACACAAGATGATGTGGCTGCTGCCTTGGTTAAGTTTTATAATATACCTGTTTTTGCAATTAAAGGGGAAGATAAAGAAACTTATTACAAACACATTCATCAAACTCTTGGGATAAAACCTCATATTACTATGGATGATGGAGCAGACCTCATATCTACTCTTCATAAGGATAAAAAAGAACTCCTTAATAAAGTTGTAGGTGGAACTGAAGAGACTACTACAGGAGTAATCAGACTTAGAGCTATGGCAGAAGATGGAGCTCTTAAGTATCCTGTCATAGCTGTAAATGATGCCTATACAAAACATCTTTTTGATAATCGTTATGGTACAGGGCAGAGTACCATAGACGGAATACTTAGAGCCACAAATAGACTTCTTGCTGGGTCAGTTTTTGTGGTTTGTGGATATGGATGGTGTGGAAGAGGAGTTGCCATGAGAGCAAGAGGTATGGGAGCAAGAGTGGTAGTCACGGAAATAGATCCTCTTAAAGCCCTTGAAGCAGTCATGGATGGCTTTGACGTAATGCCAATAATTGAGGCAGCGAAGATAGGTGATATATTCGTTACTGTTACTGGTAATATTAATGTTATCTCGGACAAAGTATTTCTAAAAATGAAGGATGGAGCAATAGTAGCAAATACTGGGCATTTTAATGTGGAAATAGATATTGATTCTTTAAATAAACTTTCAAAATCCAAGAGATTAATTAGAGATTTTGTGCAAGAGTATACTCTTTCTGATGGAAGAAGAATATATCTTCTTGCAGAGGGAAGACTTGTAAATCTTAGTGCTGCAGAGGGACATCCCGCGGCAGTAATGGATATGAGCTTTGCAAATCAAGCTTTATCAGCAGAGTATATATTTAAAAAGGGAAGAAATTTAGATAAAAAAGTATATTCTGTTCCAGAAGAGATAGACAAAGAAATTGCTCGCCTTAAACTTTCTACTATGGGAATAAAGATTGATAAATTAACAAAGGAACAATTCAAATATTTACATAGCTGGCAAGAAGGCACATAGAAAAATTTTTCTAAATTTTTCTAAATTAAAAAAAGAGGCGTAATCTTCTGATTCTATCAAAGAGATTACGCCTCCTTTTGGATTTCAAGAGCATTTTCACTTTTAGGTAATTTTGATACGGTGATGATTGCCAGAAGGACTAAAAATTGAAGAGTAACGATAAAAGCTTGCCACCCAAAATTTTTATAAATTAGCCCAGGTAAATAGGAACCTAAAACTCCACCTGAATAATAGATTGCTATGTATGCTCCATTTACTATATTTTTTCTTTTCTTTGCTATTTTATTCAAATAACCTGATGCCACAGAGTGAACAAGAAACATACCCGAACAAAAACCAAACATCACTATGAATACTAACAAAAGATTTGGGAAGCTGAAGAAGGATAAAAAAATTCCATAAACTATAAGTCCATAAAGAAGCGTTTTTCTTTCATCTCCTAAGAATTTGATAATTTTAGTTGCTATAAAGGAAATAGCTATTCCTGTAAGATATCCTGAATAGATCAAACCTATAGTCATTTCAGTGGTGCCTGAAAAAAGGGATTTAATTCTAAAAGGGAGAAAATTTGTAATAGCTGTGAAAATAAAAAAAAGTAAAAAAATTGTAATATAAATTTTTCTGTTTTTCCCATCCAAAAGAATTTCAAAAATTTTATTTATTGGAAGAAGGGAGTCATCAGATTTTTCAATTTTGATATCTTCCAGAAAAAAATATACCATAGGAATAATAAGCAGTAAGCTTAATGACATTATTTGAAAGGATGCTTGCCAGCCAAGATATGTGGTAATAATACTACCAATAACCCTTCCGAGTAATCCTCCTATAGTTGTAAAAGCTATGTAATAAGACATATAGAATTGAATTTTCTCTACTTTTGCTTTTGAAGAAATATAAGTAGTATTAGAGGTAAGAATTGCTGAGATAATAAAACCCTCAATAAAACGAAGTAAAATTACAAACTGAATTTTATCTGTCATTGATATTAAAAAAACAACAGTAGAATGAATTAAAGCTGAGAGAAGGATTAATTTCTTAGGAGAAAAATAATTTAAAATTATCCCTGAAACAACAGGAATTATAGTAAGGGGGATGAAAGTGGCACTCATTATAAGAGATGTTGTATCCATTTCTGTGCCGAAATAACTACTTAAAAGAGGAAGCAATGGTTGCGGCATATGAAGAGCTGAAATAGTAAGTATTGTGGCATAAATAATAGCAAGAAAACTTTTTAAAGGCATTTATATTAAGCTTTTAGAATAAAAAAGCTTCCCTCCTTCTTATGAAATCAAAATTTTATCTTTTAATTTTTAGTTAAATATAAACTATAAGCTTATCTTTGCAATTTTATCAAAAATGTGAATTGTATCAACAAACCTTACCAGTTTATCTTTTGAGTCTATTACTAAGGAATGGGTTCTTGCTCCTCCTCCAAAGAATCTTACTCCATTAAGTAAATCACCTTTTGTTACGCCTGTAGCAACAAATATTATGTTATCGCTGGGGACAAGATCATCAAGCGTATATACTTTATCTTCGCTTATATCCATTCCATAGGCTTTACCTCTTTCCTTCTCTTCCTCATTTCTCCATCTTATTCTTGCCTGCATTTCTCCTCCCAGACTTTTAACAGCAGCAGCAGAAAGGACTCCTTCAGGAGCACCTCCTATACCCATTAAAGCATGAATTCCTGTGCCTTCTACGGTGGCAGCTATTGCAGGAGTAATATCACCATCAGAGATAAGTTTTATACGAGCGCCAGCTTCGCGAATCTCCCTAATAAGGTTTTCATGGCGGGGTCTGTCTAAAACTACAACTACTAAATCATCTACGTCTCTTCCAAGAGCTTTAGCAAGGGCATAGAGATTATCTTTAACAGACTTTCTTATGTCAACCATTCCCTTTGCCTGAGGTCTCACAACAAGTTTTTCCATGTAAGTATCAGGGCAGTAAAGAAGCCCGTTCTTCTCTGTAACAGCCATAACAGTTAATGCATTGGGCATCCCTGTAGCACATAGATTGGTTCCTTCCAGAGGATCCACAGCAATGTCTACTTCCGCACCAGCTCCGTTACCAACTTCCTCTCCGATAAAAAGCATCGGAGCTTCATCTCTTTCTCCTTCGCCAATTACAATTCTTCCCTTGATTGGTAAATCATTTAAAGCTTTACGCATTGCTGTTACAGCAGCTTGATCGGCATCTTTTCTGTTACCTTTTCCCATTAGTCTTGCTGCTTCAATTGCTGCAAGTTCACAAACTCTTAAAATTGCTGGTGTTAGAAAACTATTCATTTTTAAAGTCCTCCTATGATTTCTTTGAGGTTACTGAATAAAAACCTGATATAACTTTTTTTACATCCTCTGATTTGCATTTAGGACAAAGGACCTTCTCTTTCTCCATTTCCTTAACGCTCATCTTCTTTGTAAAAGTTTCATTGCATTTTTTGCATTGAAACTCATACAAAGGCATAAAGCACCTCCTTAGATTATTTTATTTTCTTTCATACTAAAATATTTTCCATTACCTATAATCACATGGTCAAGTATTGGAATTTCAAGTATTTCTGAGGCTTTTTTGAGTTTTTTTGTTATCTCTATGTCTTGCTCACTGGGAGTTGGATCCCCACTTGGGTGATTATGTATGAGGATTAATGCATAGGCTGATTCTTTCACTGCTTCTTTGAATATTTCTCTTGGATGGATTAAAGACTGATTAAGAGTTCCTTCAGATACTATAACTTCCTTGAGAGGTTTGAGCTTTGTATCAAGTAATAATGTAATAAACCTTTCTTTTCTAATTCCATTTAGTTTTGGATAAAAATATTCATAAACAGTTTTAGCAGAGTTGAATACTTGTAGTTGAGCTTTTTGGGAAAGCACTCTTTTGCCAAGCTCTAAAGAAGCCTTGATTTGGGCAATCTTAGCAATTCCAAGACCTTTAACTTTCCTAAGTTCTTTAATTGAAGCATCCTGAAGCCCTTGAAGACCGTCAAATTTTTGAATAAGCTCTATAGCTGTGTCAAGAACAGTCTTTCCATTGGAACCAGTTCTTAATACAATTGCAAGAAGCTGAGCATCTGTGAGAGATTCTGGTCCATGTTTAATAAGCCTCTCCCTCGGTCTTTCAGTTTCTGGCCATTCTTTTATAGATTTCATTTTATGCTTGAACCAGGATTTACCTCTTTTTCCACAGTTAATATGGATATTTTCCCATCATTTCCAGTTGCTGCAAGAAGCATTCCTTGTGATTCTACTCCCATAAGTTTAGCAGGTTTAAGATTGCTTAGGACTACAATAAATTTTCCTATTAGATCCTCTGGTGAATATTGTTCTCCAATACCTGCCACAATTTGTCTCTGCTCACCAATGTCAACAATAAGTTTTATTAATTTTTTTGAACCTTTAACTCTTTCAGCAGATAGAACCTTTCCCACTCTAAGCTTTATTTTCATAAAATCCTCAATTCCTATTAAGTCCTCCACCTTTTCCTCCTGTTTTTTCTTAACTTCTTGTTTTTCGATTCTGGGAAAAAGCTGTTCCACCTTCTGGGTTTTAATTTCTTTAATTTCAATTTCCCAATTTAGCATTTTATAATCAATCCCATATTCCCTTAAACCAAGGGCATCCCATATTTTTAGAGCTTTATCAGGCATGAAAGGATAAAGAAACACTGCAATTATCCTTATGGCATTCCATATGTTGAAAAGTATATGGGGAAGTTTTTCAGGAGCTTCTTTTGATAATCTCCAAGGCTCTTTTTTTGCGATGTAATTATTTGTTAATGAAACAGCATTCCATATTTTCTCAAGAACTATGTTAAATTTAAATTCATCCCAAAGTTTTTCATCATCAATCTCTCTTGTTAAATTAACTATTTCTTTGCTGAAATTATCATCCTTGTAATGTTTTTCAATTTTTCCCTTCATATATTTTTCATTCATTGCTAAGAAACGGTTAAGTAGATTACCTAAATCATTTGCAAGATCATTGTTTATTCTTCTAATTAAAGCTTCCTCAGAGAAATCACCATCAAGTCCAAAGGAGACCTCTCTAAAGAGGAAGTATCTAAAGGCATCCACTCCGTATTTGTCTATTATCTCCCAAGGATTTACAACATTTCCTAAGGATTTTGACATTTTTTTACCTTCCACTGTCCACCATCCATGGGCAAAGATGTTTCTTGGAAGAGGAAGTTCCAGTGCCATTAGCATTGTTGACCAGTAAACAGCATGAGTTGTAAGAATATCTTTACCAATGAGATGGTGGTCTGGAGGCCACCATTCAATATGAGATGGTGCAAGATAATTTAAAGCAGAATAATAATTTACCAGAGCATCAAACCATACATATGTTACATAGTCCTCATCAAAAGGAAGTGTTATTCCCCACTGAAGTCTTTGCTTAGGACGAGAAATGCAAAGATCTCCAAGAGGTTTGCTTTTGAGAAAGCCTAAAACCTCATTTTTTCTACTTTCAGGTAAAATGTATCCTGGATTTGACTCAATATATTCAATAAGTGGTTGTTGATACTTTGACATTAAGAAAAAATAGTTTTCCTCTTCAATACAATCTACCTCTCTACCACAGTCAGGGCATTTTCCTTCTATTAAATCTTTTTCAGTCCAAAATCTTTCGCAGGGAGTACAATACATGCCAGAGTATTTTTTCTTTACAATCTCTCCTTTATCAAAAAGTTTTTGCATTATATATTGAACAGTTTTTTTATGATCCTCATCAGTGGTTCTTATGAAAGCATCATTACTTATATTCAAAGCTTTCCATAGATTTTTGAAGTTCTCTACCATAATGTCAGCATGTTCCTTAGGATTTTTTCCTTTTTGTTGAGCAGCTTTTTCTACCTTTTGACCATGTTCATCAGTTCCAGTAAGAAAAAAAACTTCTCTACCTTTCAATCTCATATATCTTGATAGTATATCAGCAGCCACTGTTGTGTAAGCATGTCCAATGTGGGGTATATCGTTAACATAATAGATAGGTGTTGTTATGTAAAATCCTTTATTTTGATTCATTCTGTGCCTCCTGTTTGTTCTTCTGAGTCTTCATCTGCTTTACGTAAAATAAAGGAAAATTTCTTTATCTCGGGCTCTTTTTCTTCAAAGGTAATCAGTTCCTCATCAACAAATTCTTCAACTTCACCGTAATATTCATACCTTAAACAGCATTTTAGTCTACCGCATACTCCTGAAAGTTTTGAGACATTTAAGACAATTTCCTGATCCTTTGCCATCTTAAGTGAAATGGGTTTAAAGAAGCTTATATATCTTTTGCAACATATTTCCATTCCACAGACACCAATGCCACCGAAATATTTAGCCTCATCTCTAACACCAATTTGCCTCATCTCAATTCTTGTCTTAAATTTTGCAGCTAAGTCCTTTACAAGTTCTCTGAAGTCTACTCTTCCCTCTGCAGTAAAATAAAAAATTATTCTCTTTCTATCAAGGGCAGATTCTACAACAAGAAGTCTCATAGGAAGTCCTCTTTGTTTTATTCTCTCAAGACAAAAATCTTTTGCTTCTCTTTCAACAGCGAGATTTTTTTCATAATTTTCCAGGTCTTCTGATGTTGCTTTTCGGATTATAGGCTTTAAAGAGTTGTTATTTTCATCTTTTAGATTAATTACAGGTCCTATAGTCAAACCAAAGTCTCCTTCCACTACAACAAGATCTCCTATTTTTATTTCATCTTCTTCACTAAAATATCTATATACTTTACCAAAGGGTCTTATTTTTACAAATACAGTTTTACTCATTTATGACACTCCTTAATGTTTTAGAAATATAATTCCACACAATGGCTCTATTAAGATTTAAATCTATGTTTTTCCTAATTTCCTGTAACCTATCATAAATTTCAAATAGATCCTCTAATAAAAGATTCTCCCGAAATTTGATGGGTAAATGAATATGGTTTTCTGCTCCTCTTATTTTTAGGCATATTTGATCTCTAATTACAATAAATAGGAATTCAAACCACCATTTTAGTTCTTCATTATCTTTCCAAGGTGATTTTTTAATTTTTTTTACTTGCAATGAATCGATAAAAAAATTAATTTTTTTTACTAAATCAAAAGATTCGAAAATACCGGGTCTACCCATGGAAAGTCTTATTAACTCTTCATATTTTTCTTGCAGAGGAATTAATTTTTTTATTGCCTCTGTGGACAGTGGTTTAAAATAAATCTTAAAAGTTCTTGATATAAGCGGTTCAGGTAAAGAATCAGTATTTTCACAGGTTAAGATAATAACGGTATTAGAAGGTGGTTCTTCAAGAGTTTTTAAGAAAGAATTGGCTGCTGCCCTGTTCATTTTTTCTGCATTTTTTATGATTACTGCCTTATATTTTCCTTCAAGTGGTTGGAGAGATATAAATTCTTCAATTTTTCTGATAGTTTCTATAGGAATTATGTCCTTATCAGGCATGATTATTTTTATGTCTGGATGAATTCCCTTATCAATTTTTTTACAGGAAATACAAATATCACAACTATCATCTTTTGTATTGTAGCAATTAAGAGCTTTTACATATTCTATAGCAGTTGTAGTTTTGCCTATAAAAGGCTCGCCGATGAATAGAAAGGCTCCGGGTATTTTATTTCTGACCAATGTTCCTTTTAACATTTTTATAGCCTTTTGTTGAGAAATTATCTTACTAAAACTCATATTTTAATTTTTTCAGCCTTTCCTTTAATTTATCATAAATTTCAGTGGCAATTTCATTAATACCCCTATTGCCGTCAATAACAATAAATCTTTCAGTATCTGTTGAGGCAATTTGCAAAAAACCCTTTCTTACTCTATTATGAAAAGGGAGGGTTTCAAGTTCGAATTTATCATTTTTTTTAATTTTTTTATTTCTCTCTAAGCCAATTTCTGGGGATAAATCTAAAAGTATTGTGATGTCTGGTTTAAAACTATTAAGAAGAATTTTGTTAAGAGTGGTTATGAGTTCTATAGAAATTCCTCTTCCGTATCCCTGATAAGCTAAGGTTGAATCAGTAAATCTATCACAAATAACAACAAAACCCTGGGATAGGAAAGGATTAATTTTTTCCTCTATGTGTTGAAGTCTGTCTGCAAAATAAAGGAGTAATTCGCTTAGTGGGTTTATGGATAAAGATGGATTGAGTAATAGATCTCTAATTTTTTTTCCTAATTCTGTGTCTCCAGGTTCAAAGGTAGTTAATGTTTTAATCCCTTTTTTTTTAAGTTTTTCTGAGAGAATTTCAATTTGAGTTGATTTGCCAGCACCTTCAATTCCTTCAAAAGTTATAAAAACTCCTTTTTTCATTTAAAGAAGGCTTTGTAATTTTCTTAAAAGCCTGCAAACTCTCTCTGCATCAGATTCATCTAAGGAGCCCATTCCACAGGAGGGAGTAATAATAGATTTTTCCTCTAAAGCTGGAATTTCTCTTGAGAGTTCTGTTATATTTGTTTTTGCTTTATTTAAAATTTCATCATCTCCGAGGCTTTTTAGGTCATCTGTTGTGGGTATAAATCCCCACGCGATGTAACCATTTTTTTCATCAATAAAATTTTTTATCTCCTCTTTATAAATCTTGAATAATTCAAAGAAAAAATAAGCATCAAAACTTAATATGTCCAAATGGTAATTTAGAATTTCTCTCCAATCTCCTCTACCACAACAGTGAAGACCTACAAAAGCACCTACTTGTTTTATGAATAAAGCTATATCATTTATCAATCTTGCTGCTTCTTGCTGATCAACAGAGATATAGGTAGAGGTTCCTATGGCTTGTAAAATAGGTTCGTCAATGAATATAATGACTTCTTTTGAGAATTTTTTAAGAAAATTAATCTGCCATTTAGCCTTAGCTTTTAGATGTAGCAGGCAAACTTCTCTATAAGTTTCGTTAAAATAAACTGGTTTTCCTTCTTCATCCCGCAAAGAAAGTGTAAAGGTCATAGGACCAGTAATCTGTCCTTTAAAGATGTCAACTTTCTCTTTTTTTAAGAGTTCAGATATTTTATAAAGGGCAATAGCAAAATCTTCACTAATAGGGCTTTCTTCATCTTCTCTATAATTAGAAAGCCATTCCATTATGTTTTCCTCATCGTATTTAACGTATATCTTATCTCCTTCAATGACAACTCCTGGTAAGCCCTCAGAAAATTGAGGGATCATTAATTCTCTGAAGGAAATTTTTGGCATTTGAGGCCAAAAGGGAATATCAAAATATTTTAAAACCATCTCACAAGCAGCAGAGGGATCTAATTGGGGCATGCTGCCTATGCCAGTAATACTATAAGGCTTTATCACTTAAATCACTCCTTATGGCTAAGTTTTTTTAAAATTTCAGGATATTCTCTTGCAAAATCAGAGAAATTTCTTTTTAAAAAGAGTTTTATTGCCTTAATTTCTAAGGTTTGTTCATTAAATTTATTCAATTCCCTTTCTATTATTAAAAGCTTTTCAGAAATAATTTTTATTTCTGCTTCTAATAAGGCAATATGTTCTTTTAATTCCATTAGTTCTTTCATAAAAGCTTCCTCTATTTATTTCTTCTTAATGCTCTCATTTTTTTGCGAAGCTTTCTGTATTTATGTTTCTTTATCTTCTTCTTTCTCCACTTTAAAACACTTCCCACCTATTTCACCTCCTTTGTTTTAAGGGTTTCCATAAAGGCTTCTATCCAAAGCTCATTTACTGTTGAATTTAATCCATCAAAGGCAATAGATATTACAGGTATATTATAATCTCTTTGCACAAATCTTAACAAAGCTGATACAATGGCACCGGGCATACAGCCAAAAGGCATTGTATTTATTATTCCTTTTACGCCTTTCTTTATGAAATCAACACTCTTTCCAATGCTCAAAATTGTCTCTCCTTCAAAACTATCTGGTATATAAGGTGAAGCAAACTTAAACAATTCTTTTGTGGAAGGCTCCTGAAGAAATTTTAAACTTCCCTTAAAAAAGGATGAAAATTTTTTCTCCACCTTCCACTGAAAAAATTTATTTATAAGAATTTTTATAATAGCAGATTTATCCTTTTTTATCAAGGCCTTTCTTAAGGCAATTGTATTTACATAGTGAATCCATTCTTCTAAAGGAGTTAGATATACCTCTGCTCCTAAGCTTTCGAGTTTTTTAATAAGCTCTTCATTAGAAAAATTGTGAGATCTTACAAAAATCTCTCCCACAATTCCTATTAGTGGTTTTTTATCTTTGTATTTTGGAATTTCTTCAAAGTCTTTTTTCATTCTTTTTAGTAAGGCCTCTAAATTGGTATTTCTTGCCTTAAGTGTATCATGAATTTTGACTAAATATTGTTGATAGACAGAATCTGTCTGACCTTTATTTTTCTCATAGGGCCTTGTTTGATGTAAAAATTTAGTTAATAGGCTATAAGCAATAATTCCCTGCCATGCTCTGAGAGAAAACTCTCCACCTCCTATGTTTAAATCCTTATAAAACTGAGCATCTTGCTGAGGAGAATAAACAGGTATTTTTTCAAAACCTAATTTTTGAAGCATCATTCTATGGGAAATGTTATATTGTCCAAATCGACAAGGGCCAGCACCAGAAGGCATAAAAAAAGCTGTTTTTTCAGGATTAAAATCAGAGGCATGAATGACCTTAAGCATATCTCCTAAGGTTATTACATAAGGGAAACATTCTCCTCCTGAAACATATTTTCTCCCTAATTCAAGAGATTCTTTGTCTGAGGGAGGCATTACCTCAGCGTCAATTCCGCAGTAATTAAAAGCAGCTTTCAGTGCAAAAGCATGATCTGACATTCTGGGGATGTAAATAATTCTCTTAGATAGGTCAGAACAAATATTTTTTATGAAAGGTATAAAAGTTTTACCAAAAATCTCTTTCCCTTTCCTTCCCTCTAAGCTATCGATAAAAGCTTCTAATCTGGTGACTAAACCAGCATCTGCACTGTGTTCATCAATCTCAACTACTAAATAAGGATGATCTTTCATTTCTTCTTTGAAGTAGTTAATAATAAAAGAGTCTGGTCCACAGGAGAAATTTGTTATGAAAATAGGATAAATATTACCCAATTTTTTTACCAATCTGGTAGCTTTTATTATTCTTTGGCCTGAGCGCCAGTATAGATTTTTCCATTCTCCCCTTATACTAATTTTGTCTAAAGGAAGCATGTCCATTGGTATTGGTAAGACATTAAGTCTTGTAAGTTTACCTGAAATATCAAGGCTTACGGAATTATCAAAAGAGTTATAGGCTCTGCCTAAAATAACTACAGTAGCTTTTTGATTGAATTTTCTGTCTTGTAAATTTTCAAGAAAATTAATTCCCTCTTTTTGTAGAGATTTAATGAATTTAGCCTGATTTTCTCTTGCAATACTTATTTTAGAGTCTAAATTTTTAATTTTTGTAAAGTTTTTAAAGCTTTCTTTAATTTCCTTTATTAAATATTTAAGTCCTCTGGAATAATCAATTCTTGGAGTAACAATTTTAGTTTCTCTAAAGAGTTCTTTGCTTACATAAGGAATTGTTTGCACAAGAGGGCAAGCAAGTCCTCTTTCATATTCATCAAAAATATTAAGATTCATAAAGCTTGGAAGAAAAATAAGATCAACTCCTCTTTCAATTAGCTCTGCTATATGTCCATAGGCTACTTTTAGGGGAAAACAAGCCTCGGAAGGATTTTTTTCAATACCTTTGTTAATTATGGCTTTATTTGTCTTTCCAGAGATCTCAACCCTAAAACCAAGTTCCCAAAGAAGGGTACTCCAAAAAGGAAGTTGCTCATGAAAGAAGAAAATTAGAGGTATTCCAATGGTAGGAAGATTTCTATCCTTGAATCTTTCAGCATACTCGTTATGAGTTTTCCATAGAAGTTCCTCCCTAATTTTTAAGGGATCAGGAAGTTTTGCTGCATGGGATTCCTTTTCATATTTCTCGCATCTTCCACCATAAAAGAGATATTTTTCTTCTTTTTCTAATCTAATTTTGTTTATTTCACAATAATTTGGACAGCCTTTACATTCAAAGGAGGAGATACTGTAGGAGGCATCTTTAATAGAGAAGCCTTTAAATTTACTAGCTTTTCCATTTTTCATAAAATCTTTTGCAAGAAGTGCAGAACCTATAGCTCCCATGACTTCATGATGAGGAGGCACAATAAGAGTTATATCTCTGCTTAGTTTGTTCCTTAGATGGTTTTCAAAAGCTGAAACCACAGCTTTGTTGAAGGCTACACCACCTTGGAAAAATATTCTTTTACCAACTGGTTTTCCTGCAACTACCCGATTTATATAGTTTTCTACAATACTGTAACATAATCCTGCAATAATATCCTCTTTTTTGGCACCCTTATGAAGGTTGATTACTAAAGAATTCTCCATAAAAACAGTGCATCTTTCTCCAAGTCTACAGGGAGTATGGGAAGCAAAAGCAAGCCTTTGAAACTCACTTAGAGTTACTCCCAGTTTATCTGCCTGTTCTTCAATAAAAGAACCAGTGCCTGCTGCACAAGCTTTATTCATTTCGAAGTCTACAACTTTTCCATCTTTAAGCCTAATATATTTAGAGTCCTGTCCGCCTATTTCAAAGATTGTATCAATGTTACTGTCAAAATGTATGGCGCCACGGGCATGGGCTGTAATTTCGTTTTTTACTATATCAGCTCCTACAAAATCGCCAATCATATAACGGCCTGATCCTGTAACACCTACGCCTTTAATTTTAATTTTTGGAAATTCTTCATTTAATTCCTTTAGCCCTTTTTTAATAGCGTCAATAGGTTTTCCAGCTGTGGGAAGATATTTTTTTGCTATAAGATTGGCTTGTTCATCTATTAAAACGAGATTTGTGCTTACTGAACCCACATCAATACCAAGATAAGCTTCAGTCTCTCTAACTGTTAATGAAGATAATCTGTATGGAAAATCTGTAGTTCCTTGCACTTCACCAAGAGGAGGGAGTCCATACTCAATTTCTGCTTTTATGGTTAGGAGTTTTTCGACAATCTCCTCAGTAAGGTAAATATCTTCCTTTTGAGCCTTAATGGCTGCTCCTATTGCTCCTGTTACTTCAAAATGTTCGGGAATAAGAATTTCTTCAATGCCTAAAACTTCTTTAAAGGCTCTTACCATACCTTTGTTTGCTGCTACACCGCCTTGAAAGGCAACAACTCTTTCAACAGGTCTTCCTTTAAACATTGTAGCTTTATAGTTTCTTGCTAAGGCAAAACAAAGCCCTGCGATAATATCCTCAAGGGGAGTGCCTATTTGCTGAAGATGAATCATGTCAGACTTGGCAAAAACACTGCATCTTCCAGCGATTTTTGAGGGTTTCCTTGAAACTGTAGCAAGTCTGCTAAACTCTTCAATGCTTAGCTTGAGACGGTCAGCTTGCTGTTCAAGAAAAGAACCTGTGCCTGCTGCACAGATACTATTAAGAGAAAAATCCCTTATTCTTCCTCCTTTGTCAAGGAAAATAAGCTTAGAGTCTTCTCCTCCTATTTCAATAATGGTTTTTACTGAAGGATAAAACTTAGCTGTTGCTGTTGCCTGAGATACAATTTCGTTTACATAGGGACATTTCACACTCTTTGCAATAAATCTACCAGATACCCCTGTAAAACATATTTTTAATTCACCAAAGCGGGTAAGGACTTCTTTTAGTATTTTTGAGACGACTTCTGCAGGCTTGCCAATATGTTTAAGATAGATCTTTTCAATGACTTTGGTATTATTGTCTATAATGGCTATTTTTGCCGTTTCACTTCCCACATCTATTCCAAGGGAATACTTAGAACCCATATTCATGCCATCTTTTATTTACAAGCTCTATAATTTCTTTTGATTGCTTTATTTCTTCAGGCCAGTCTCTCATCATTCCCTCTTCACGACTCTTACGGGTTGCATCAATTCCCATTTTGCCACCAAAGCGGGGAAAGCTTGAGGCATGATCTAATTCATCAAGGGGACCTTCAGAGATTATTACATCTCTTCGCCAATCTACGTTGTTTAGAACTTTCCAGGCAGTAGTAGACAGATCTTGTACATCTACATCATCATCCACAACGATTATAAGTTTTGAAAACATCATCTGTCCCATTCCCCACAATCCATGAATTATTTTTTTACCATGTCCTGGATACTGTTTTTTTATTGAAATTATGGCAGCATTGTGGAAGACTCCTTCCATTGGAAGATTCATATCTACTATTTCTGGGAATTGAAGCCTAAGCAACGGAAGAAATATTCTCTCTGTTGCCTTAGCCATGTAGCAGTCTTCCATGGGTGGTTTTCCTACCACTGTGGCAGGATATATGGGATTTTTTCTATGGGTGATACAAGTAATGTGAAACACAGGGAATTTGTCTACTGGAGAATAAAAGCCGGTATGATCTCCAAAAGGTCCTTCTTCTCTAAGCTCTTGGGGATCTACATATCCTTCAAGAACAAACTCTGCATGAGCAGGCACTTCAATGTCGCAAGTTATGCATTTTACCATCTCTACAGGACTGTTTCTTAGAAAACCAGCAAAAACCATTTCATCTACTCCATAAGGAAGAGGTGCTGTAGATGAATAAATAACAGCAGGATCAGAGCCAATAGCTACTGCTACCGGCATTCTTTTTCCAAGTTCTTTATAGAGACGGTAATGGCTTGCACCATCTTTATGAATATGCCAGTGCATACCTGTTGTCTTTTCGTCATAAACATGCATTCTGTACATTCCACAGTTTTGTTTCCCAGTGTGGGGATCACGAGTAAAAACCATTGGAAAAGTAATAAACCTACCACCATCAAGAGGCCATGTTTTAAGTATCGGAAGTTTTGTTAAATCAGGTTTTTCATTTATAACTTCATGACAGGGCCCATTTTTTACCCTCTTTGGAAGATACTTGCGAATTTCGATTAAACTGAAAAGGGCTGTTATTTTTTCCTTTATAGTTTTTGGTGGAGTTTGATGAAGAAGTTTCTCAATTCTTCTGCCAATATCATCTAAGGCTTCCACTTCAAGAGCAAGGCACATTCTTTCAAAGGAGCCAAAAATATTTGTTACAACAGGAAACTGAGAACCTCTAACTTTTTCAAAAAAGAGTGCTTTGCCTCCTTTAGAAGATTTACACATTCTATCTGTAATCTCAGCTATTTCAAGCTCAGGATCAACTTCTACCTTAATCCTGTGTAAAAGTCCTTTTTTTTCAAGCAGGTCAATAAATTCTCTTAAATCTCTGTAAGCCATATTAAGGTATTATCCCCTCTTAAAAAGTATTCTGTCAATTGCTGTTTATGTTAAAATTTTTAATTAAGTGCCATGGGAGGATAGAATGCTTGTCATCGGAGAGCGTTTGAGCATAATGTCAAAAAGAGTTAGAGAAGCGATGCAAAGAAGAGATAAAGAAACTATAAGACAAATCTCCATAGAGCAATACAAGGCTGGTGCTCATATGATAGAGGCAAATATTGGTCCTGCTGAGGATGAAGGAGAAGAATTAATGGAATGGATGGTAACAACTATTCAAGAAGCAGTTCCTCTACCTCTTTCTCTTGATACTACAAATCCTTTAGCTGTAGAGGCTGGTCTTAAGGTGCATAATAATGAATGGGGTAAACCCCTTATAAATTCTACATCCTTAGATCCTGAAAGATTCGTTATGTTTGAGCTTGCAGCAAAATACAATGTTCCAATAATTGCTCTCACAGTAGGTAAAGGTGGTCTTCCAAGAAATGCTGAAGAGAGGGTAGAAATAGCATTACAACTTATTGAAAAAGCCACAGAATATGGTATTTTGCCAGATGATTTATATCTTGATCCTCTTGTACTACAGATCGCCACATCTCAAGAGCAAGCCAAAGAGGTCTTAAAGTCTATTAGACTTTTTAGAGAATTAAATGATCCACCCATGAAGACTATTGTGGGACTTAGTAATCTGTCCAACGGTTGTCCGAAGGAAATTAGACCAATACTAAATAAGCATTTTCTCGCTTTGCTTATGTATGAGGGACTTTCAGCTGCGATTGTTAATCCAGCTGAAGTCATGGAAACCATTAAAACAATAAAGGTAATTATGGGCAATACCCTTTATGCCCATTCTTATCTTGAAATTTAGGGGTTATAAAAATGAATTTTGTCGTGCCAAAAGAGAAATATTTAAATAGAATCCCGGTCATATCCTTCGGAAAGGAAAAAAAGATTTTCATTGGTGGAGAAAATACCTTGCCTTTTTTAAAATTTGAAGGAGAAATTCCTCACAAACCACTCATAGCTTATGAAATTCAGGATGCACCACCCGAAGACTATCCAGAGGAGCTTGCTAAAATTTACTCCTCCTTCTGGCATGATCCTGTAGAGTGGGCAAAATTCTGTATAGAGCTTGGAGCAGAGGCAATTTGTCTTAGACTTATGAGTAGTCATCCGGACAGCCAAAACACTTCAGCTGAAGAGGTTGCAGAAACTGTAAAAAAGATTATATCTTCTGTTCATATTCCTCTAATAATATTAGGAAGTAATCATATTGAAAAAGATTCTGTTATTCTACCTGTTGTCTCAGAAGTTGCAAGAGGGTACAACTGCATAATAGGCAAAGCCCAAGAGGCAAATTACAGAACGATAGCTGCATCAGCCATGGCCGGAGGTCATAATCTTATTGCTATGTCTGAATTAGATGTAAATTTAGCAAAACAATTGAATATTCTCATTAGTCAAACAGGATTCCCAAAAGAAAAAATTATAATTGATCCCATGTGCTCTGCTTTGGGATATGGTTTTGAATATACTTATTCTGTCATGGAAAGAATTCGAATAGCTGCCTTAATGCAGGGAGATGATATTCTATGTTGCCCTATGATTGCTGATGTAGGTTTTTATGTATGGAAGACAAAGGAAACACAAGCTTCCTACGAGGAAAATCCCTCTTGGGGAAGCCTTTATGAGAGAGCCATTATGTGGGAAGCAGTGACTGCCTGCAGCTTCCTCATGAGTGGAGCAGAACTATTAATAATGAGACATCCTAAGGCTATTGAAATTGTGAAAAATTTTATTAATGATCTAAGATAAATCAAAAGGGGAGGAGAAAACTGCAAGAGACAGTCCTTTTCAGAAAATTACCTTCTGTTGATAAAATACTCAAAAGTGAAGAGATAAAAAGATTGTCTTCTCAATATCCTCACAATGTTCTTAGTGAAGCTGTTAAGAGAACAATTGACTCCTTAAGAGAAAAAATAAAAGAAGGGGAGAATATAGAAATTAACGAAGAGAAGATTTTAGAGGAAGTTAAGAATCTACTTAAAATTCAAAATAAATTTTCCTTAAATCCTCTTATAAATGCTACTGGTGTTGTGATTCACACAAACCTCGGAAGATCTCTTCTACCCCAAGAAGCCATAGAGCAAGTCGTCAAAATAGCTTCTCATTATTCCAATCTTGAATATGATCTGGAAAGTGGTGAGAGAGGTAAAAGGTATGTTCATATAATAGATGCTTTAAAGAGAATTGTTAAAGCCGAATCTGCCATAGTGGTAAACAACAATGCAGGAGCTGTTTTTTTATGTTTAAATACTTTGGCTAAAGGTAGAGAGGTAGTAGTGTCTCGAGGAGAATTAGTAGAAATCGGAGGTTCCTTTAGAATACCTGATGTAATGAAAAACTCCGGAGCTTTCCTTAGAGAAGTGGGCACAACAAATAAAACTCACTTACATGATTATGAAAGAGCCATCAATGAAAACACTGCTCTTATCCTTAAAGTACATCAATCAAACTTTAGAATTATTGGTTTTACAAAGGAAACTAATATTGAAGAATTAGTCCCCTTAGGAAAAAAATATGGAATTCCTATAATGGTTGATTTAGGAAGTGGTTGCTTTATTGATTTAAAGAAATACGGACTTATCCATGAACCAACTGTCCAAGAGGTTCTTTTAAAAGGAGCAGATGTTGTAACATTTAGCGGAGATAAGCTTTTAGGTGGTGCTCAAGCTGGCTTTATTGTTGGTAGAGCTGAATTAGTGGAAAAAATTTCAAAGAATCCTCTTATGAGAGCTTTAAGGGTTGACAAAATGACTTTAGCAGCTCTTGAGGCAACTTTAAGGCTTTATATTGATGAAAAAAAGGCAATCATGAAAATTCCTACACTTAGAATGATTTTGGAAAATCCTGCTCACATTAAGAAAAGAGCTAATAAAATATCACGATTACTAAGAAAAGAAGGAATTCCTACAAAGGTAAAAGAGGACATCTCTATGCCAGGAGGAGGTTCACTTCCTGAGGTGGGAGTAAAAACTTTTGTAGTTACAATAAATCCAAAAATTGTTCCTCAAGAATTCGCAAAAAAACTAAGACTTGGTGAACAACCAGTTATTGTTAGAATAAAAGATGATTTAATAGTACTTGATGCCAGAACAATTCAAGAGGATGAAATTCCTTTTTTAATTAAAGCTTTGAAAAAGGCTTATTATGATGACAATTAGAGAGGAATATGAGAAAATAGAGAGACAAATCCTTCATCCAAAGGCTTGCCTTAGCAGTAAAACAAAAGGAAGACTCAAAACAGAGGAAGAGGACGATATTAGAACAGCCTTTCAAAGAGACAGAGACAGAATTATTCATAGCAAAGCCTTCCGTAGGTTGAAGCATAAAACTCAAGTATTTTTCTCTCCTCAAGGTGACCACTATAGAACTCGTCTTACACATGTCTTAGAGGTTGCCCAAATCGCAAGAACAATAGCAAGAGCCTTAAAGCTTAATGAAGATCTTACTGAGGCAATTGCCTTAGGTCATGATCTTGGCCATACACCTTTTGGTCATGCAGGAGAGGCAGTATTAAGAGAAATTCATCCAGAAGGTTTTGAGCATTATGAACAAAGCCTAAGAGTAGTTGATATTCTTGAGAAAAATGGCCAGGGATTAAATCTTACTTATGAAGTAAGAGATGGAATTTTAAACCATTCAAAAGGTAAAGAAGGCCAGATTTTTAGCGATGCTCCATCTACCTTAGAAGGCCAAATTGTGAGAGTTGCTGATATAATTGCTTATTTAAATCATGATCTTGACGATGCCATGAGAGCAGGAGTAATTAAATTTAGTGATATACCTTCTCATTTCATAGAAAAACTTGGAGATAGACATTCTAAGAGAATAAATAGGATGGTAAGAGATGTCATTTTCTCTACTATTAAAGCAGATTTTGAAAAAATCATAGTCTCTGAGGAAATTGAAAGCTTAATGTATGAACTGAGGCAATTTCTCTTTGGAAAGGTTTATTATAATCCTTTAGTTCTTAAGGAAGCCCAAAAAGCTAAATACATTATTGAAGCTCTATATAATTATTTTCTCGAAAATCCTCATTTGCTCTTTGGTGACATGATTCCTTCCTCAAGGGAAGTTCATAGGGCTGTATGTGATTTTATTGCTGGCATGACCGACAGGTATGCCTTATATACTTTTGAGAAAATATTTATGCCTAAAAGTTGGGTTATATCTTAATGATAGAGGGTATAGGAATAGACATAGTTTCCAATGAAAGAATAAGAAAAATTTATGAAAAATTTGGGGAAAAATTCTTAAGAAAAGTTTTCACAGACAGAGAGATAGATTATTGCTTTCAGTACAAGGATCCCATACCCCATCTTGCAGGAAGATTTGCTGTAAAAGAGGCTGTAATTAAGGCCTTAGGTAAACCAAAAGGACTTAATCCTAAATCAATAGAAGTAATTAAGTCTCCCACAGGGATGCCTTTGACTCTCATCAGGGGAGTGGAAGATCAAAAGTTTCTCATAAGTATTTCCCATGAAAAAAAATATACGGTTGCCTTGGCTTTGTTAGTAAGTAAGTAGTTTTTCAAAGCCTTATGGGTAGGAACTAAAGGGCAATTTTACGAGGCTAAATCTGTAAAGTTTTTTATCTCTTCTATTAATGAGGATATCAATTCTTTTTCTGGAACAGTTTTAATAATTTTACCTTTTACAAAAACTATTCCTTTACTTTTGCCACCTGCAATTCCAAAATCTGCCTCTTTTGCCTCTCCTGGTCCATTTACAGCACATCCCATGACAGCAACTTTCAAGGGAATCTTTAAATTTTTTAAGGCAGATTTAACCTCTTTTACCATTTTTTTAATATCAATTTCACATCTACCACAGGTGGGACAGCTTATTATCTCTACTCCTAAACTTCTTAATCCTAAGGCTCTTAAAATTTCGTAAGCCACTTGAACTTCAAGAACTGCAGAAGAGGTTAAGGATACTCTTATGGTATCACCTATTCCTTCATTAAGCAGAATTCCGATACCCACTGAACTTTTTACTATTCCCTGTGGTGAAGGGCCTGTTTCCGTAATTCCTAAATGCAATGGATAGTCGAATTTTTGGCTAAAAAGTCTATAGGCTTCAATGGTTTTCATAACATCTGATGCTTTTAATGATACTTTTATATAATGAAAATCATTTTCTTCCAAAATTTCTATCTGTTTTATTGCTGCTTCAAGCATTGCTTCAGCACTGGGATGACCGTGTTTTTTTAATATATCTTTGGGAAGGGATCCGGCATTAACTCCAATTCTAATAGGAATTTTTCTATCCTTTGCAGCAGTTATGACTTCTTTTACTTTCCATTTTGCTCCTATATTACCTGGATTTATTCTTAAACCATCAACGCCTTGCCTAATAGCTTCCAAAGCAAGTTTGTAGTTAAAATGTATATCTGCGATTAGAGGTATTGCAATTTTATTTTTAATTTTACCTAAGGACTTTGCAGCTTCCATGTCTGGAACTGCTACTCTTATAATTTCGCAACCCCATTTTTGTAAAAGTTTTATTTGTTTTACAGTTTTATTCACATCTCTTGTGTCTGTTTTGGTCATAGACTGAACAACTATTGGGGCGTCTCCACCAATAGCAACATTTCCCACAAAGATTTTTCTTGTCTTTCTTCTATTCAAAATTTTTGCTCCTTATTTCATTTATTGCTGCCAGATGTTTGTCGTAGGTAGATGAAAATTCATGGGAACCATCGCCTTTAGCTACAAAATAAAGGTAAGGTACTTTCGCTGGATTTAGAGCAGCCTTGATAGAACTTAAATTTGGCGATGCAATAGGACCAGGAGGTAAGCCTTTAATTATATAAGTATTGTAAGGAGTTTTATTTAGGAGATCCCTCTTTTTTACTCCCTCTTTAAATCTTTTAATTCCGTAAATAGCTGTAGGATCTGCTTGTAGTGGCATTCCAAGTTTTAATCTATTATGATATACAGCAGATATGAGAGGTTTCTCCTCTTCCAGCTTAGCCTCTTTTTCAATAATAGAAGCAAGTGTAACAACGCCGTTTACTGTCCACCCCTTTTTTTTGGTTTCTTCTAAGAGCTCCTCATCATAAATGCTCCAGAACTTTTTTACCATCATACTAATTATCTCCTTAAGGTCCATACCTTTAGGTATACTATAAGTGGCAGGATATAGATAACCCTCTAAAGTAGGACTATCTATGTTTAGGGATTTAAGGAAATTTTTATCTTCACTTAGCTCAAAGAGCTGTTTTTTAAAGTTTGGGTTTATTTTAGAGAGCTTTTCAGCTATTTCAAAAATACTATCACCCTCAATTACTGTAAGGGGATATTCAATTATTTTCCCCTCCAAGAGCTTTTTAAAAATTTCCATTAAATTCATATCATTGGTGACAAGATAATAACCAGCTCTTGCTCTTTTTTCAATACCGAGAATTCGTCCTACAATTTTAAAAATCAATTCATTTTTAATAATTCCCTTATCTTTAAAAGTGGTGGCAATATAGGAGAAACTGGCACCTTTAGGTATAAATATTTCTACTTCATTTTTTATTTTTAGAGGTTTTAGTAACTCAACGGTTGTATATAGAGAAATAAAAAGAAAATAAACAGCTAACACAAGTAGAAAAGCTTTCCGAATTTTCATTTTTTAATAATATCAAATTCATACTGTTTAGAGCAATTTAGAGAAAAAAATGTATAATATTTGACATTTTCTAAAAATTCATGCTAATTTTAAATGTTAGCACTTTAAAATAAGGAGTGCTAAAATGAAAAATATAATTCTTGATGAAAGAGCAAAGAGAGTATTGTGGGCAGTTGTAGAGTCTTACATTGAAAAACCAGAGCCTGTTGGTTCAAGATACATAATGAAAAAGTATGGCTTTGATGTCTGCTCTGCAACCATAAGAAATATAATGTCAGATTTAGAAGATGAAGGTTTTCTTTTTCAACCTCATACATCCGCGGGAAGAGTACCTACAGATTTAGCTTATAGATTTTATGTAGATTACATATTTGAGGAAGTTTTAAAATTTCGCTCAGCTGAAGTTAAAAAAATTATAGAAAATTTAACAAAAAAACTTAGAAAATTAAGGAATAATATGAATTCCCTTTTCCTTGAAACCACTCAAAATTTATCTCAGGCAACAAAGTACTTGGGACTTGCTCTTTTGCCTGAAACGGATAAGACAGCTCTTCATAGGATAGATTTCATAAAATTTAGGGAGGATTCAGTAATTGCTATTGTTGTTAATGATAAGGGAATTGTAAAAAATAAGATTATTAGAGCTATTCCTGAAATAACTCAGCATGAACTAAACAGTCTTGCTGATTTTGTTAATTCTAATTATCATGGTAAAGCTTTTGATGAGATTAGAGAAGACTTATTAAGAAGATTAAAAAAGGAGAAGATCTATTGGGATAAAATAATCTCAAAAATTCTAAAAATTTGTCAACAAGCTCTTTATTTCTCAAGAGAAGATCTTTACATATCAGGACTTTATAATCTTATGTATCTGCCTGATTTTTGTGATGTAGAGAAGTTAAGACAGATAGCTAAAACTATACAAAACAGGCATCTCTTAATTAAATTATTTGAAAACATATCTGATGATGAGGAAATAAAGATTATAATAGGAGAGGAAAATCCTTTTGAGGAACTAAGAAATCTCAGTGTCATTGCTTCACCATATAAAGAGAGAGGAAAATCTTTAGGGATAATTGCTCTTGTGGGTCCAAAGAGGATGAATTATGAGAGAGCTATAATGTTTGTGAATGCTTTTGCAAAGTCTTTAACTAACACTTTATCAGAGTAGGAGGAATTAATGGAAGACATAAAAAAGCAATTAAATGAAAATGCTGAAACAGAAGAGTTAAAATATGAAGGTGCAGCCTTAGAGGACAAACCAAGAGATATAGTCGAAACTCTTCAAAAAGAAATTAATGAACAAAAAGAAAAGTATCTTCGCCTCTATGCAGATTTTGAAAAATATAAAAGAATGTTGCAGAAAGAAAGAGAAGAATTGATAAATTATGCTAATGAAAAGCTCATTAGAGATTTATTACCAATAATAGATAACTTTGAGTTAGCAATAAAACATGCTGCAGGTGATGAAAGTTCCAAATGGATTGATAGCATGAAAAAAGGAGTAGAGAACACATTAAAAGAATTCTTAAGAATTCTTGAGAAATATGGGGTAAAACCTGTTCCTTCCTTGGGACAGGCTTTTAACCCCGAAGTACACCATGCTGTAACTACTGTGGAAAGAGAGGATACAGAAGAGAATACTGTTGTAGAAGAACTTCGTAAAGGATATTTTTATAAGGATAAACTCTTAAGAGAGAGTCTTGTAGCAGTAGCTAAGAAACCAAAACCCTCATCAGAGGGCAATCCCGAGACACACCCATCGGGTGTATAAAGACTAATAATAGGAGGTTAACTATGGGAAAAGCAATAGGAATAGACCTGGGGACTACTAATTCAGTAGTGGCTGTTGTTGTGGGGGGTGAACCTGTTGTAATTCCTAATCAGGAAGGGCAGAGGACCACTCCTTCTGTAGTGGCTTTTACTGATAAAGGAGAGAGACTTGTTGGACAAGTTGCAAAAAGACAGGCAATAACAAATCCTGAAAATACTATCTTTTCAATAAAGCGACTGATGGGAAGAAAATATAATTCTCCTGAAGTTCAGGAAGCAAAAAAGAGACTTCCCTATAAAATTGTGGAGGCACCAAATGGTGATGCTCATGTAGAGATTCAAGGTAAGAGATATTCTCCACCTGAGATTTCTGCCATGATTCTGCAGAAACTTAAACAGGCTGCTGAAGATTATTTAGGAGAGCCTGTAACAGAAGCTGTCATCACCGTACCTGCTTATTTTGATGACAGTCAGCGTCAAGCAACTAAGGATGCTGGAAGAATAGCAGGCTTAAATGTTTTAAGAATTATTAATGAGCCAACAGCAGCAGCTCTTGCCTACGGGCTTGACAAGAAAAAGGAAGAAAAAATAGCAGTTTATGACCTTGGTGGAGGTACGTTTGATATTTCTATTCTTGAAATAGGAGAAGGAGTTATAGAAGTAAAGGCAACTAACGGTGATACTTATCTTGGAGGAGATGATTTTGATATAAGAATTATGGATTGGCTCATTGAGGAATTCAAAAAGCAAGAGGGAATAGATCTCCGTAAAGATAGAATGGCATTGCAAAGGCTTAAAGAGGCTGCAGAAAGAGCTAAAATAGAGCTTAGTTCTGCTATGGAAACAGAGATTAACTTACCTTTTATAACTGCAGATGCTTCAGGTCCAAAGCATCTACTTATGAAACTAAGCCGTGCGAAACTGGAACAGCTTGTGGATGATCTAATTCAAAGAAGTCTTGAACCTTGTAAAAAGGCACTGGCTGATGCAGGACTATCTACTTCTCAAATAGATGAGGTCATACTTGTGGGGGGGCAAACTCGTACTCCAAAGGTTCAGAAGGTTGTTCAGGAATACTTTGGGAAGGAACCCCATAAAGGCGTCAATCCCGATGAAGTGGTAGCAGTTGGTGCGGCAATTCAGGCAGCTATACTTAAGGGTGAAGTTAAGGAAGTGCTTCTTCTTGATGTTACTCCTTTGTCTTTGGGTATCGAAACTTTGGGTGGAGTATTTACAAAAATAATTGAGAGAAATACCACTATTCCTACAAAGAAATCTCAGATATTTACAACGGCTGCAGATAACCAAACAGCAGTAACCATTAAGGTCTATCAGGGTGAAAGAGAGATGGCAGCAGATAATAAACTTCTTGGGGTATTTGAACTCGTAGGAATTCCACCTGCACCAAGAGGTATTCCTCAAATTGAAGTTACTTTTGACATTGATGCCAACGGTATTTTACATGTTTCAGCAAAGGATCTGGCAACAGGAAAGGAGCAATCAATAAGGATAACCGCCTCCAGTGGATTGACTGAGGAGGAGATAAAGAAAATGATAAGAGAGGCAGAAGCTCATGCTGAGGAGGATAGGCGTAAAAAACAACTTGCTGAAGCAAGAAATGATGCCGATAATATGATATACACTGTTGAAAAAACTTTAAGAGATTTGGGAGATAAAGTACCAGAGGATGAGAAAAAGAGAATTGAAGAAGCTATTGAAAAATGTAGGAGAGTAAAAGATACAAGTAATGATATAAATGAGATAAAATCTGCAGTGGAGGAGCTTGCGAAAGTATCTCACCTAATAGCAGAAGAGCTTTACAGGAAGGCAGCAGGCTCAGCAGGGAGTCAAGGGGGAGCCCAACAGCAGTCAAAAAAAGAGGAGGATGTAATAGAAGCTGAAGTAGAAGATAAGGAAAACAAATGAAAGATTATTATAGTATTTTAGGTGTAAGCCGGGACGCCTCTCAAGAAGAGATAAAAAGAGCGTTCCGGCGCCTTGCAAGAAAATATCATCCTGATTTAAATCCTGGCAATAAAGAAGCAGAAGAAAAATTTAAGGAAATCAACGAAGCCTATTCCTGTCTTAGCGATCCAATAAAAAAGGCAAATTATGACAGATATGGCACTGCAGAAGGACCCATTGGCAATGGTTTTGGTTTTGAGACTCATACAACCTTTACTGATATCTTTGAGGATATCTTTGAAGGTTTCTTTGGAAGTTTTGGCTTTAGAAAGCAAAGACCTGTAAAAGGAGCAGATCTAAGATATGATCTTACGATTACTTTAGAAGAAGCTGCCTTTGGTGTTGAAAAAGAAATAAAATACCATCGGTGGGAAGAGTGTTTTAACTGTAAAGGTTCTGGAATAAAACCAGGTACTTCTCCTGTTACTTGTAATGCCTGTGGTGGTACTGGCTATATAAAGTTTAATCAGGGTTTTTTCTCTGTTTCCAAAACTTGCAATAAATGTGGTGGTAAAGGGCAAATCATTAAAGATCCCTGTCCAGAGTGTTCAGGAAGGGGTAAAGTTCGCTTAGAGCAAACTATTAATGTAAAGATACCACCTGGCGTTGATTCAGGAACAAGGCTTAAAGTGAGTGGAGGTGGTGAACTTGGAGAGTTTGGAGGCCCCAGAGGTGATCTTTATATATATGTGGAAGTAAAAGAACATGAAATTTTCAGGAGAGAGGGGATTAATCTTTATTGTTCTGTTCCCATATCTTTTGTAAAAGCTGTGTTTGGTGGTGATATTGAAGTGCCTACCCTTGAAGGAGTAGAAAAGATTCACATACCTGCAGGAACACCTTCAGGAAAAACCTTTAGGATTAAGGGTAAAGGTTTACCTCGAGTAGGGAGTAATCAAAGAGGAGATGAAATTGTCACTGTTTATATAGATGTCCCAAAAAAACTAAACCAAAGGCAAAGAGAGCTTTTAGAAGAGTTTGCTAAAGTATCAGGAGAGGACATAAAGAAAAACACAAAAGGTTTTAAGGAAAAATTGAAAAATATTTTTTCTTCTTGAGGAGGAATTCTCTATGTCTAATTGTAATCCCTTAAAGACAAGTAAATTGTCAATTTTTTCAATTATTTTGATTTTTTTGTGCCTTATTTCCTTTGCCTGTACAAGAGAAAAGCCCAGAGAAGAAAAAATTACCCAACCCATAAAAATTTACACAAGCCTTTTTGTATTTGAGAATTTGACTAAGCAACTTATACCTCATGGAGAGATTGAAAGTTTAATAACCAAAGGAGTTGATCCACATAATTTTGAACCATCACTTAAAGATATTCAGAAATTATACAAGGCAAATTTAGTTATATATTTGGGAGATACAGATGTGGACAGATGGATAGACAAAATAAAAGATGAATTGTTGCAAAAGGGAGTTAAGGTTTTGAGACTTCAAGACTTTTTACCCATGAGTCCGTATAAAGCCTCAAAGGAATTAGATCCACATGTTTGGTTAGATCCTGTCATGACCAGGGAGATAATAAAACTTATTAAAGATGAAATTATTGCATTAAAGCCTGAGGAAAAAAATTTAGTGGAGAAAAACTACTTGCTGTATAAGGAAAAATTAGAGAATTTAGATAAAAAGTACAGAGAAAAACTCATCAACTGTACTTTAAGAGATGTCATATCAAGTCATGAGTTTCTAAATTACTTAGCCTCACGTTATAACATCAATACTCATTTTATTGTTCATGAACCAGAAGAGGAACCTTCACCAAAGAGAATTAAATTTTTGAAAGATTTTGTAAAGAAAAATAAAATTGAATACATCCTTACAGAACCTGAGGGTGAAAAGATTACACAAACATTAAGGGCAGAGGTAAATTTAGAACCATTGATTTTTAATACTTATCATAATAAAAATGAAAAAGAATACCTTTCAGTCATGGAAGAGAACTTACAATCTCTAAGTAAAGCCTTAAAATGTAAAGGAAATAATGAAAAATGAAAATCTTAAACTCTTAGATCTAAATAGAAAAACCTTAATATCCTTATGGAATGTAACCTACAGTACTGATGGTATTACAATTCTTGAAGACATACATTTTGAGATAAAGGAAGGTTGCTATTTAGGAATAATTGGACCTAATGGTGCTGGTAAAACAACTTTACTTAAACTAATTCTTGGCATTCTAAAACCCACAGTTGGAGAAATAAAAATTAAAGGACTCTCTCCAGAAGAGTATCTTAAAAAGCAACCTATAGGTTATCTTCCTCAAAGAATTTCTCAAAGTCTTTTTGAGATGCCCATTACTATTGAAGAATTGATAAGAAGTGGCATTTTTAGTCCTTCCGAAGATACAGTAAAGTGGGCTTTGGATTTATTTAATATATACCCTCTAAGGAAAAAGTCTTTGAGGGAACTATCTGGAGGCGAGCGTCAAAAGGCTTTTTTAGCAAGAGCTCTTATAGCAAAACCTAAAATATTGCTTTTAGACGAGCCTACCACAGGAATAGATCCTCAAGCAAGAGATGAACTCTTAGAAATTTTAGAGAGACTCAATAGTGAATATGGAATATCTCTTTTAGTTGTAACCCATGATATTGCGACTTTTGCTCACGAATCTAAATGTATACTATGTTTGAACAGAAAAGTGGTATGTCTGGGTGAACCACAAAGAATTTTAAAAGAGGAATATATGAAGCTTCTCTATCCAGAACATAATGTTTTTCATCCTATGGTATGATGGAAATTTTTGAGTTAGATGTTATAAAGAGGGTTTTTTTAGTGGTGAGCCTAATTGCTCCCATCGCTCCATTAATTGGTATTTTTTTACTCTTTAGAAGGTATGCTTTTTTTGCTGACACCCTTGCCCATGTAGGTTTTTTAGCATTAGCTATAAGTGTATTTTTTCAGTTTAATGCTCTATGGCTATTAATAATCTTAAGCATACTTGTAGCTTTATGCGTTGAACAACTTCGCATGAAAGGAAAACTTCCTGCTGAAGGCTCTCTGTCCTTCTTTCTCTATTCTGGAGTAGCTTTATCAGTAGTATTTATAACCTTTTCAGGAAAAACAAGTTCTGTAATAAGTATACTCTTTGGGAGCCTTAGCACTGTAAGTGAGGAAGATTTTTATCTCATTTTTATTGGCACTGTTTTTTGTAGTATCTTTTTAATCAGATATTTCAGGAAAATGCTAAACGTATGTATTGATGAAGATATTGCTCATGCATCAGGTATTGATGTAGCTTTAGTTAAAACAATATTTGCTATCACAGTAGCATTGACTATATCAATCTCAATAAAAACAATGGGAGCTTTTTTAATAGGCTCTTTAATGATCATTCCTCCTTTAAGTGCGATGCAATTAACTAAAAGTCTAAAAGGAACTGCAAGGCTTTCGATAATTTATTCGGTTTTTTCGTCCTATTGCGGAATTTTTCTTTCTTATTACTCTGGTATACCTTTGGGCGCCTCAATCTCTGTGGTGCTTATTGGGATTTTCATATTTTCCTTTTTTTTGAAAAATCTAAAAAGATAAGTTTTTCAAAAAGTTCTTCTATTCGGCAGCATCAAATATCTTTATTCTATTCTTACCAGCTTTTTTTGCCTCATAAGCTGCTTTATCAGCCTCTCTTATTAAAGTTTCCATATCTTTTGAAGGATCAATCATTGTAATTCCAATACTTAAAGTAGGTTTGATTGTCTCTGAGGAAAGATTAATCTCTATCTCCTGGAGGTTTTTTTGAATTCTTTCGACTATTTTTTTTGTAATATCTAAATCTCCCTTTACTATTAAAACAAATTCATCACCTCCCCATCGTGCTGCAATATCTTTGTTTCTTATACTTTTAAGGATTGTAATCCCTACTTGTTCAATTACCTTATCGCCAATTAAATGACCATATTTATCATTTATTTTTTTCAGATCGTCAAGATCAATGAAAATAAGACAATAAGTATAACCTTTCTTTATCTCATTGAGGATTTTTCCAAGGTATATTTCTAAATAATTTCTATTGTAAAGTTTAGTTAACTTGTCTTTCATGGCCTTTTCCAATAATTTTTCTCTCTCTTCCTTAAAATGACTTATGTCATAACCTATGAGAAGTATTTTTCCAAAGTCTTCAATTGGTACCAGCCAAAGACTAATGAAAGTGCCATCTTTAAGTTTAAATTCTGGTAAAAAGATTTTTTCACCTTTTCTAATTATTGTTAATTCAGAAAAAATACGGAATAAATCTTCTGATTCTTTTTTTTCTTCTAAATTAAATACTCTCTTTGCCAATGTATTAGCAAAAATTACACGCCCTTCATTATCAAATACGACTATGATTGACTCAGCTTCTTCCGCTATTTTTCCGTAAAGTTTACGATTTGTTTCTATTTCATTGATTTGTTGCTTTATAGTTAATATATAAGTATTTATTTCATAGCTTAGATAACCTAATTCATCATTATCCTTTATTGGTAGAGTATCTCTTTGCCCAAATTTAATCTCTTCTAAATTTTTTATCAAAGCTTTGATTCTAATTATTACATATTTGTTTAACCACAAATAAAAAACTATGCCGAAAAATAGGACGCTTATTATAAATAATCCACTTATTCCAAAAACATATTTTTGAATGATATTTGTTAATTTTCTCTCCCTTTCCAATTTAATAAATACATTATCGGTTAAACTTTGATTATCAATCTCAACAGTAGCTTCATAATAATTGCCTCTTTGCAGGACTTTAATTCTTTCTGAGGATTCTTCATTAATGGTATTAAGCTTTTCAAATCTTATTCTGGAAAAACCGAATATTTCTTTTAATAATCCCAATTTATTTTCAGTAATTAACCGAGACATTATCAGATATCCTGAGATCTTTCCTGAGAAATCACTTTTTAAAACAGGATGGATGGAGATTAAAATTGGATTTTTATCTCTAAAGCCAATTACTGTTATGCCTTCTTTTTTTAAATTACTCTCCTTTTTTAGGGATAAGTATTTTTTAAGGAGCGGTAGCCAAAATTTTTCATCTACTTTCTGAAGTTTGTCCAAATCCATATTATATTCGAATCCAGATTTTAAGCGGCTTTTTGTGTCAAAATAGGCAATGAGAATAACCTCATTATTTATAAATGCTTCTTTAGTAAGATTATTTTTAATAAATTGAGGATTCCTATCCTGCATGTAAAGCCAAGCATCTGTCCAAGCAGCCCAATCCTTAGTCAAACTTAAAAGATTTTCTTTTTCATTATTGTAGTAATTTTTTAATTTATTTAAGTTTTCATTCAAATATTTTTTTCAATATCTACAATAATTTTTTTAATGAATATTTGATTTATTAAAAAACTGAATAAAATTAAAAAAAGAATAAAAAGGCAATAGACAAATAATGTTTTCTTTTTTAAGCTCATAGATTTATCTTCAACCTAACTTTATTTATTATATTAACAGAAATAACAAAGTGAAGTTTTATTCTGTTCAGCCTCTTGCTATATTTTCAAGAAGGGACAGTTTATCTATCTCACCTAAAACAATAAGAATATCATTCTCTTTTATTATTGTCTGAGATGTAGGGTTGAATTTCATTCTGCCATCAGCTCTTTTGATTCCCACTATAATTGCGCCTATTTCTTTGCCTATGCCGCTCTGTCCTATTGTTTTACCAATCAGTCTGGAGTGAGGTGAGACTTCAATTTCCTCAATCTGAATTTCAAGATGCTCTGACCTTGTGGCAAATTCAAGAAAATCAACAACCGTTGGTCTTAACACTGTATGAGCAATTCTTAATCCTCCTATAAGATATGGAGATACAGCCTTATCAGCACCTGCTCTTTTTAGTTTTATTTCTGCACCTTTTTCTGTTGACCTTGCAACTATAAAAAGCTTAGGATTTAGTCCTCTGGCACTAAGCACAACATAGAGATTTTCTGCATCATTAGAAAGTACTGTGATTAAGCCCTTTGCTTTTTCTATCCCTGCTGATTTAAGAGTCTCATCTTTGGTTGCATCGCCTTCAAGAAATATGATTTCTTCATTATTGTCAGGGATAGAGGATTTATTTTTCTCAATCACAACAACAGGTATATTGTTTGCAAGAAGTTCTTTTGCAATTATACTACCCATTCTTCCATAACCGCATATAATAAAATGGTCTTTTAAATGCTCAATCTTTTTTTTCATTTTCTTTTTTTAAATACCTCCTTTATTTCTCCTTCTATTATTATTTTTGCACCAGTTGTCAATGCATGAGTAAAAACCCCAAATCCGCTAAATATTAAAATAATTGTGAAAACTTTTCCAGGGTTATCAAGTTCTTTTACTTCTTTATATCCTACGGTTGCAAGAGTGATAATAGTCATATACAAGGCATCAAGTAAATTAATATCTTCAATAATCATATATCCTATTGTTCCATAAGCTACCACAACAACAAGCATAAAAAGTATGAAAATAAATTTTCTATGTAATAATGTTTTAATCATTTTTCGTAAATTATAACACAAGAGCAAGGTTTATTTTATGGTAAAATTTTAAATGCAGAAAGGATTTATCCATATTTACACAGGAGATGGCAAAGGCAAGACAACAGCAGCAGTGGGCATTACTGTAAGAGCAGTAGGAAATGGACTAAAAGTGCTGTTTATTCAGTTTATTAAAGCTCCTCCGACAGGAGAAATTGAAATTCTTAAAAAGTTTCCTGAAATGATAGATATTTATATAGATATTTATAGATGTAGCACCAGTTTTATCTATGGTAAACCTGATAAAAATCAGAAAGGGACTATTAAAAGCTGTATTGCAGAAATCAAGGAGAAAATTTTAAAAAATAAGTATGATTTGATAGTACGTGATGAATTCTGCAATGCTATAAATCTTGGCTTGATATCTAAAAAGGAAACAGAAAAGGTTTCTAAAATTTTAAAAGAATATACTGAAAGATACGATTTGAAACCAGAGTTAATATACTCTTCTTACTTGAAAAGAGCTTTTTCAACTGCAGAGATAATAGGTAAAAATCTTTCATTAGCAGAAGAGTAAAAAAGTTTATAAAAAAAGTGATTAATAATCACAGAGGTTCTCAGATATTTGTAGTAACTCATGGAGGAATTAACAGAGTATTTCTTTGTAGTCTTCTTGGAGTTTCTCTTAAGAATATTTTTCGTATTGAGCAGGATTTTGCCAGTTTAAACATTGTAGAATTTTATAACTCCCCTAAGGTTATTAAATTCATGAATGGTGTTTTCTGGCGATGAATATTTTTGAAAAAATATATATTTTTTTTATCAACAAAAAAAAATTAAGGCACTTAAAAATCAAAAAAACTTCCTTTCCCTGTAATCAGCAGTGGCAATATTAATCTTGGCGGTACTGGAAAAACTCCTTTTACAATTTCTCTTGCAAAAGAGGCAATAAAAAAAGGCTATTACCCGATAATACTTAATCGTGGATATAGAGGAAAGATTAAAGGTCCTGTTTTTGTCAGCAGGAACCAGGTTGCTGAAGATGTGGGAGATGAGCTTTTAATGATGGCTGAGGAAGGATTAAAGGTAGTAAAAAGTATTGACAGATATGAAGGAGGCATTTATGCTATTGAAAATCTCAAGCTTGGTTTACAGGACAGAGTGTTATTTATACTTGATGACGGATTACAGCACTGGCAGCTTTACAGAGATTTAGATTTAGATATTGTTAGATTTAGATATTGTTCTTATAGATGGGATGAGGGATGAGCCTTTTGGAAACTATCGTTTATTCCCCTCTGGGCAGTTAAGGTCTCCATTGACAGAACTTTTTGAAGGAGATATGATTTTCATTACAAAAAAAAGAAATGAATCTCTATACAAAAGATTTACTGAAACTGGATTGAAGGAAGTTTATTTCGTTCCTTTCAGAGTTGAAGGATTTAAATCTGATAAAGACATAAAGATTGAGCCTCACGGACAAGATGTTTTTGTCTTTGCTGGAATTGGTAATTTTGAAAGTTTTATTGCTTGCCTCAAAGAAATAAATATAAAAATCGGGAGATATAGAAAATTCATTGGCAATAAAAGATATACACAAAGAACAATAAAAAAATATATCCTCTCTCTAAAAAGAATAATTTAGTCGTTACCACAAAAAAAGATTTTATAAAGATTAAAGATAAATCCTCTCTTATTCAAGATAAACTCTACTGTCTTGATATTACAATTGAGATATAAAATAAAGCTGACTTAATATATTGATATAAATTAACTCAATATGTTATTATTTAATTATGGAAAGAAAAGATTATTATAAAATACTTGGTATTGATAAAAATGCCTCTCAAGAAGATATAAAGAAGGCATATAGGAAGCTTGCAAGAAAGTATCATCCTGATTTGAATCCTGGAAACAAGGAAGCAGAAGAAAAGTTTAAAGAGATTAACGAAGCTTATGCAGTATTAAGTGATCCTCAGAAAAGAAAGGAATATGACAGTGGTGGCTTTGATTTTAAAGGTTTTGATTTTGGTGGTTTTGATTTTTCAAGAGGCTTTGACTTAGGAGATATTTTTGGAGACATATTCGGAGATACTTTTACTTATGCATCAGAAAAAGGGTTTATTAAAGGAGAAGACATCACCGTTCCTATAAATCTTGCCTTTAAAGAGGCTTATGAAGGTACAGTTAAAACTATAAATTATCAGAGATATATTGAGTGTCCTTCCTGCCATGGAAGTGGTGCTGATAAGGTGGACGTGTGTAAAAAATGTGGAGGAACAGGTAGAATTCAAGCATCTAGAGGATTTATCAGAGTAAATCAAACATGTCCTCAATGTGGTGGTACAGGTAGAAAGGCCTCCTCTATGTGTGTAAGTTGTAAAGGCGCAGGTAGGATTCTTAAGGCAGAATCCATTAAAGCAAAAATTCCTGCTGGTGTTGACAATGGCTCAACAGTAAGGTTGAAAGGCTACGGTAATGCTGGCAGAGAAGGAGCTCCTTATGGTGATTTGATTCTTGAAATTTCAGTGGAATCCCATCCCTTTTTCATAAGAAAGGGTGATGATATATATCTTGATCTACCTATAACTTTTACAGAGGCTACTTTAGGGGCTAAGGTAGAAGTTCCTACTCCAGAGGGAGAATTTATAAAAATGAAAATACCCGAGGGCACCCAAGGAGGACAAAAATTTAGAATTTCAGGCAGAGGATTTCCTTCCACTAAGGGAAACCAGAGGGGCGATATGTATGTTATAGCAAAAATTGTAGTTCCAAAGGGACTCTCCTCGTCAGAAAAGGAGGAGATCAAAAAACTTGAAAAACTATATAGAGAAAATCCAAGAGAGTTGCTCCTCAGGAGGTAGCTATGAAGAACGGCGAGAGATTTTACTTAATAAGCATGGTTTGCAAGCTTTTGAATGTACATCCACAAACTTTAAGGCTTTATGAAAGAGAGGGATTTATAAAGCCAAAAAGAATCAAACACCAGAGAATTTATACAGATGAGGATTTGGATAGACTTAATTTTGTAATTAAACTTACCAAAGAACTGGGAGTGAACCGAGCAGGTGTGGATATCATCTTAAGAATGAGAGATAGAATGATGTTGATGGAAAATATTTTACAGGAATTGCTTCGCCATATGGATGAAGATATAAAAGCAACTTTTGAAAAAAGGCTAAAAAAATTTTTTGAAGAAATTTAAGGAGGTAAAAAATGAGATTTGATAAACTTACCTATAAAACCCAGGAAGCCATAAGAGAGGCTCAAAGAATTGCCTCTCAATATGGTAATCAACAAATAGATGTTGAACATATTATTTATGCCTTAGTTGATGACACAGAAGGTCTTGTCACAAGAATTCTCAAGGAATGTGGTGCTGATTTGAATTCTATTAAGGCTGACATTAAAAAAGCCATAGAGAAAATTCCCAAGGTTTATGGTGCTCAGCCTCTTGAACAGATTTATATAACACCAAGGCTTAATCAATTGTTTGAAAAAGCTGAAAAGGAGGCAGAGCATCTTAAAGATGAATACATAAGCGTTGAGCATCTTTTAATTGCCCTTTTTGATGTAGGTGGTCCTGCTCTTGATGCATTGAAAAAACAGGCTCTAACTCGTCAGAAAATTCTTGATGCTATGAGAAAAATTAGGGGTGTTCATCAGGTAACAGACCCTAATCCTGAGGAGAAGTATCAGGCACTACAAAAATATGGCAAAAACCTAACAGAGCTTGCCCGTAAAGGAAAGCTTGACCCAGTAATTGGAAGAGATGATGAAATAAGAAGAGTTATACAGGTTCTAAGCAGAAGAACCAAGAACAACCCTGTGCTCATAGGAGATCCTGGAGTTGGAAAAACTGCCATAGTGGAAGGACTTGCTCAAAGAATTGTAGCAGGTGATGTGCCTGAATCTCTCAGAGACAAAGAGCTTGTGGCCCTTGATATAGGTTCTCTGCTTGCTGGTGCAAAATACCGTGGTGAGTTTGAAGAGAGACTTAAAGCAGTGCTTAAGGAGATTACTCAGTCTGAAGGGAGGATTATCACCTTTATTGATGAGCTTCATACTTTGGTAGGTGCTGGTGCTGCAGAAGGAGCTGTTGATGCAGCAAATATGCTTAAGCCGGCATTAGCAAGGGGAGAGCTTAGATGTATTGGTGCAACAACAGTTAATGAATACAGAAAATACATTGAAAAAGATCCTGCCCTTGAAAGAAGATTTCAACCTATTTTAGTAAAGGAACCTTCAGTTGAAGATACAATATCTATCCTCAGAGGTCTCAAGGAGCGCTATGAGGTTCATCATGGTGTAAAAATAAAGGATTCAGCACTGGTGGCTGCAGCTATGCTTTCAGCCAGATATATTACTGATAGATATCTACCAGACAAAGCGATAGATCTTGTAGATGAAGCAGCAGCAAAGCTTAGAATGGAGATTGATAGCTCTCCTACAGAGCTTGATGAAATAGAGCGTAGACTTAGACAGCTTGAAATAGAGCGTCAGGCACTGAGTAAAGAACCATCTGATGATGCAAAAGAAAAAATTGAAAAAATTTCCACAGAAATAGAACAACTTCTCTCAAAGAAAGAAGAATTAAGCAGGCAGTGGCAAGCTGAAAAGGAAATAATTTTGAAAATTCGTGAAATAAAGGCTGAAATTGAGCAGACAAGAATCGCATCAGAACAGGCAGAGCGACAGGGTGATCTTACTAGAGCTGCTGAGTTAAGATATGGAAAACTCATTGAACTACAAAAAGCTCTTGAAGAGGCAAATTTAAGTCTTAAGGAGATTCAAAAAGGAAGAAAAATGCTTAAAGAAGAGGTAGATGAAGAGGATATTGCAGAAGTTGTGGCAAAATGGACAGGAATTCCTGTAAAAAAGCTTCTTGAAAGTGAAACGCAAAAGCTTATTAAGATGGAGGAACGTCTCCGTCAGAGAGTTGTGGGTCAAGATGAAGCTATAATTGCTGTATCAAATGCCATAAGAAGAGCACGAGCAGGGCTGCAAGATCCGAATCGTCCAATAGGCTCATTTATGTTTCTTGGACCTACTGGTGTTGGGAAAACAGAGCTTGCAAAAGCTTTAGCAGAGTTTCTCTTTGATGATGAAAATGCCATGATTCGTATTGATATGTCTGAGTATCAGGAGCGTCACACTGTAAGTAGACTCATTGGTGCGCCTCCTGGATATGTAGGATATGAAGAGGGAGGTCAACTTACAGAAGCAGTAAGGAGACGTCCTTATAGTGTTGTGCTTTTTGATGAAGTTGAAAAAGCGCATCCAGAAGTATTTAATGTTTTGCTTCAAGTTCTTGATGAT
>CALDSV010000014.1 GCA_937924475.1 uncultured bacterium | reverse complement strand
GGCAAATTGATAAACTAGATAAGATGGCATTAATTTTTAATAAATTAAATCCAACCTATGGTAAATTTGCAGTTACTGGTAATCATGAATTTTACGCAGGGCTTAATAATTCACTGTCCTTTATTGAGAGATCAGGCTTTAAAATATTGATAGACGAGGGAATAATATTAGATGAATTAAATTTAACAATTGTGGGAGTTAATGATCCAGAATCAAAAAGGATTGAAAATATTTTAAAAAATTCAGAAGCAGAGATTTTAAGAAGTTTCAGAAGTAAGAATTTTGTTTTATTTCTTAAACATAGACCAATTTTGGAACCCGAAAGTATAGGTTTATTTGATCTTCAGCTTTCTGGACACACACATAAAGGACAATTTTTTCCTTTCAGTATTTTAACTGGCCTTTACTATAAAAAACAGGCTGGATGCATTGAAAACCTTAATAATTGCTATCTTTATATCAGTAGAGGTACAGGAACATGGGGTCCACCTATAAGGATTTTTGCAAAACCAGAGATAACAGTTATTGAGATTAAAAAGATTTAATTTCAAAGAAAGGATATTCTCCATTTATTACAATTTTCACAGTAAAAAGGTATTGAACCCTTAGAATGAATTTTTCTAAAGTTTTTATAATCCTTTTCAGTCCAGATTTTAAGTAAATTTTTTTCATTTAAATTACCAAAATAGAGATTCTCTGCCTTTTCTGAGGGAATTCCTTTAAATACACAGGGTGATACATAACCAAGGGAATTTATGAATAATGAATTTATGGGTTTTTCCGAACATAAGCCCTTTTTATGAGGGTCAGATAAATTTAAATAAATACTTATATTATTCTTATTCCCTATCTCTTTAATTTTTAGAAAAGTATTTTTCAAAAATTCGAATTCTTCAGCTGTTTTTGGTACTATTGATTCATCTAATAGTTTTGGGTGAGGAACAAAATCTAATAAACTAATCACAATATCATCTATTCCTTTATCTTTGAAAACCCAAGGAAGTTTTTCTAATTCATCTAAATTAGATTTAAGTAGCATATAGGCAATGTTAATGCGAGGATAAATAGTTTTATTTTTTTCTTTTAGATGGTTTAACTCATTTATTAATTCAAAAATTTTTTCAATTTTCGTTCCCTCTCTTAATTTGTTATTTTTCTCTATGCCAGCCAAGGAAAAAGCAATTATATCTAATTTTAGTTTTACAATTTTCTCTAAATGACTATTATCCAAGAGCATTCCATTTGTTGTTGTGCCAACAGAGCAATTGTTTTCTTTGGCAGATTTCAGAATATCGAAAAATTCAGGATTACAAAAAGGTTCTCCCCATCCTTGCAAATACAATAGTTTAACTTTTTTTAGATAAGGAACAATTTTAATGAATTCATTGAAGGTAAAATTTCTTCCTCTCCATTTTTCTTTATAAACTGTGTGAGGACAATAGAAACATTTAGCATTACATAGTCCAGAAATTTCAAATTGAATCCAACTAAGGGAGGGAAACAAAAATTTTTTTATATCTATCATTTTAGTTATTATAAAGCATGGAAGAAAAATTTTCATCTCTTTATTTACATATCCCTTTTTGCTTAAAAAAATGTAATTACTGCGCATTTTATTCAATTCCATACGACACAGAGAAGGTTGAACTTTTCGTTTCTGCAATAATAAAAGAAATGGATTTAACTCATATTATACCTCATAATATAGAGACTATCTATATTGGGGGAGGGACTCCAAGCAGTCTCTCTGTTAAGTATTTAGGAAAAATTTTTGAGAATCTTTTTAAATTATACAAGATAGATAAAAATGTAGAGTTTACAGTTGAGATCAACCCAGGAAGCATTACAAAAGAACAAATTGAACTATTTAAATCTTACGGTGTCAATAGAATTAGTATAGGAGCTCAATCCTTCTTAGATAAAGAATTAAAATTTTTAAATAGAATTCATAATTCTAAAGATATCATAGCTACAGTCAAAGCCTTATTATCCTTAGGTATAGACAATATTTCTATTGATCTTTTATATGGAATACCACACCAGACCTTTGAAGATTTTAAGCTTTCATTACAAAAAGTTACTTTATTAGGAATTAAACACATCTCATTATATGAACTTTCCTTGGAGAAAAAAACTCCCTTAGCAAGAAAATTTAAAAAAGGGCAGATAGTACTTCCCTCTGAGAAGACAGTTGAGAAAATGTATCTCTATGCATCAGAATTTTTAAACAAAAAAGGCTTTCATAAATATGAAATATCAAATTTTGCTAAAAAAGATTATGAATGTAAACATAATATTGTTTACTGGCAGAGGAAACCTTATCTTGGATTAGGGCCATCTGCTCATTCCTTTATTGGAGAAATAAGGTTTAGTAATTGTGAAGAGTTATTTTCCTATGCAGAAAACTTAGGGAGTAATAAATTAGCTTGGATTGAGAGAGAAAAAATTGAAGGTTTTGAAAAATTGAAAGAGAAAATTATTTTGGGTTTAAGGATGAAAGATGGAATAAAAATAAGTAATTCATGTTTGATTGAATTTTTTAAAGATTTTATGAGTTTAAATTTGGTCAATATAAGGGATACTAATAAAGTCTCTCTTACTGATAGAGGAATGTTAGTTTCTAACGAGATTTTTGCGAAGGTATTATTACATATTGAAAATTGCCTTGTCTGTAAAGAAGAATTAGTAAATCCCCTTTTGAACGTGAAATAATTTCATAAAAATCTTGGGTATTATTAATTCCATATCTATTTAATTCAACAATTATATCGCCTTTTTTCAATATTCCTAAAACAGGGCTATTCTCCATAACATTATTAATATAAACCCCTTTTATAGATTCTTTTATGGATTCCTTGACATTTTTTGGAATTTCAATTATTTCTACCCCTGGGATGGATGGCGGCTGAATCTCAGCCTGCTTTATTAGTTCTGGAGGTTCTTCAAGTGTCACTGTAAATTCTTTTTTTGTTTCATTTCTTATAACTTTTACTGTCATGACTTCCCCAGAAAATTTAATGCTTAAAAGATCTTGTAAATCTTTAAATTCTTTAATAGTAACATTGTCTGCTTCAATTATTATATCTCCCCTTTTTAAGCCAACTTTATCAGCAGGTCCATTTTGGTAAATATTGGTTATAACAACACCATAATCACTTGAAAGAACCCTTTTTAAATCCTCAGTTATAGTTTGTGCCTGAATACCAAGCCAACCAGGTTTTCTATTTATTAATTTTTCAATTTCCTTTTCAACAGCCTTAATTAATAGTACTTCCGAGCTCTCTTCGTCAGAGCTAACTATAATACCTAAGGGTTCTAAATCTGTGGAAATCAATAGAGAACCGAAACTATAGGTGCCTTTTAATTTTATTAAATTACCAGCCTTTATTCCTCTTACATTAAATATTTTGATGAATCCGTTATTTGTAAGAAGAAAAAATACATCTGAATTTTCTTGTGGAATTTTAAATTCCATTTCTTTAAGGAATTTATCTACTGTTAATAAGGCAATCTTAAGTTTCGAATCGACTGCTATTGTTTTTGTACTTTCCTCAATTATAGACAAGGGAGCTAAAGCTACATTTTTTGAAAAATATACAGCATTACCTTTTTTAAGGGAAACAAGATAAGGAGAGAATTTTTCTTGAATTTTGCTAATTTTAAATTTCAAAGCATTATCAAAGTCATTACTTCCGAAAGCCCATAGAGGCAAGAACAAAACACACAAAATTATTATTAAATGGGATTTAAAGTAAAAGTTTGATGAAGTATGAATTTTTTTATTTTTAATATTGGTTCTATTTATAGTTTTGGTATTGCTTTTATTTGTAGACATTTTTTTGTATTATGATCAATTTTGAATCTGTCGTCAAGTCTATAACCTACTATACATACAATTTTTCCTTCACTTTCAATAATAGGAACCAAATCTCTTTCGTCCCTGGGAATTTTCTCATCTACAAAAAAATCCTGAACTTTTTTTCTATTTCCAAAACCAAAGGGATAAAAATAATCACCCTTTTTTCTACTTCTTATAATCAAAGGGAATTTAACTTTTTCGGCATCAATATACATTAAAATTTTACCATTTCCAAAATCTTTTAATTTATCAATGGGAATCTCATTTATTTCAAGAATCATGGAGCTTTCTTTTAGAAAAATCTCTATATTAGGAGCATCTATCTGATAGGTGGAGAGTTTTTGAGGAGGTTCAGCAGTAATTATTACAGTAGAGTAACCTTTTATAGCTCTTATTCCTTTGGGTAAATAAATTCTATCACCCGGTTTACCATTTTTTATTAATTTTATGATGTCTTCAATATGATCAAATTCAATTCCTTTTAAATCTCTTACGCTATCAATTGCCACTCTTAATGCTCTTCTTAATATCACTATATTTAAAACTTCCATGGGATTACAAAATAATTCTACTTTTTGATCAGTTTTTCTGCTCATTAATCTCATTAAGGCTTTTGTAACCGATACATTTATGTAATCATTCTCTTCTCTTAAGATATCAGCAGTTTTTGATATAATTTTTATTGCCTGCGGAGAAATCTCTTTTATTACAGGTATTAATAAATGTCTTATTTTATTTCTCATATACTCCAATTTCATATTTGAAGAATCTATGATATATGGTATTTCATTTTCTTGTAAGAAATTTTCAATTTCTTTTCTTTCCATTTCAATCAAGGGTCTGATAATTTTTTTTCTTACTGGAGGAATTCCACTTAAACCAGCTGGGCCTGCTCCTCTAAGTAATCTCATTAATACTGTTTCTGCTTGATCATCAGCATTATGACCTAAAGCAATCTTATTAGCTTTTATTCTTAAACTTAATTGATCAAAGATTTCATATCTTAAAATTCTGGCTGCTTCTTGTAAATTAATTTTTTCTTTCTCAGCATAATCTTTAACATTAATTTTTTGAGTGTAAAAATTTAAATCTAAAGTGTCGCATATTCTTTGACAAAGTTTAATTTCCTCTGGAATTTCCTCAGGTCTTAACCCATGATCAACATAAAGGGCAGAAATTTTAAACTTAAATTGAGATTTTAAACTATTTAGAACGAATAATAAACATAACGAATCAGGTCCACCTGATAACCCAACGAGAACATGATCACCAACAGATAGCATGTTATATTTTTGAATTGTTGAGAGAACTTTCTTGATAAAATCACTCATTTTTAAATTTTAACAAAATTTGGAAAAATTTATTATACTTGTTTCAAGTTTTAAGGAAAAGTTAACCGGAAAGTGGGGAGATCCCCGCTTTCCGGTTGTTAATCATTATAGCCCAGCATTGGTGAGAAAATTTTTTTAGAGGCTCCACAAAGTGGACAAACCCAATCTTCGGATAATTCTTCAAAGAGAATACCTGGTGGTATCTTCCCTTTTTTATCTCCCTTCTTAGGATCATAAATGTATCCACATCTACCACAGACCCAAGGTTGCATTTCTTTATCTTCTGGCATAGTTCTCACCTATGGTTAAGCTTTCCACAGACCGTGTAAATTACAGTATTCTCTGGCTGATACATGATTGGCTGAAATTTTAAACTCAGCCTCAGGGGCTTGTCCTGGGGAAAGAAAGACTCTGTAAATTTTTCCATCAGCAATTAATTCGATCCATTCAATATAATGCTTTTCTTCCATTGGATGAGGGATGCTACCAACTTTTACTTTAAAACCATCTTCTAATGTTTCGATAACTGGCACATGTTTTTCTAAAGCTGCATCAACTGTATTTTCTGTAAAAAGTTTCATTGGTTGTCCACAGCAAACTAATTGTCCTACCCCTTCATGGAGTACTTCTACAATATTCCCACATTTTTCACATTTGTAGATTTGTAATTTTTGTGTCATAGTAAACCTCCTCGAATTTTAATTGTAATATAACATATTCTATAATATCACTTTTAATAAAATCAATCTTGATTTTTATATATTATTTTTTTATAATAATTTTAAAACAATTTTATAGGAGGTGCATTATGGAAGTAAGAATGCCTTTAATAGGAGAAAAAATTGAGGACAGAAAAGTAAAAACAACCCATGGGATAATTAATTTCCCCGGTGACTACTCTGGAAAATGGTTGGTTTTGTTTAGCCATCCTGCTGACTTCACTCCTGTATGTACAACGGAATTTGTAGCATTTCAAAAGAGAATTGATGAATTTAAAGCACTCAATTGTGAATTAATTGGACTTTCCATTGATCAGGTATTTTCACATATAAAATGGATAGAGTGGATTAAAGAGAAATTAGGAATTGAAATAACTTTTCCAATAATTGCTGATGATATGGGTGAAATTGCTAAGTCCTTTGGCATGATAAGTCCTGCAAAGGGTACGAATACAATAAGAGCAGTTTTTATTATTGATCCAAATGGAGTATTAAGATTGATACTTTACTATCCTCAAGAAGTTGGCAGAAATATTGATGAAATAGTTAGAGTTGTAAAAGCTCTGCAAACTTCTGATTCAAACAAAGTTGCTATTCCAGCAGGTTGGCCCAATAATGAATTAATTGGGGATAAAGTTATTATTCCGCCCGCTTCTGATGTTAAGACCGCTCAAGAAAGATCAAAACAATATGAATGTTTTGACTGGTGGTTCTGCTATAAAAAGTTATAAATTTATAAAAAAGCTTTAGTAATAGCCCTCTCCATTGTGAGAGGGCTATTCTGTTATAATTAATACCAATGAAAGCTTGGGTAATCTCTGAAATAATTTCAAAAATAAGTGATGATAATCATCCTTTAAAATTAATGGAATTTGAGATTCCTAAAATATCTAAAAAAGAACTCTTAATAAAAGTTCATGCCTGTGGAGTTTGTCATACAGAAATTGATGAAATAGAAGGTAGAGCTGTTCCATCTTTTTTGCCAATTATTCCTGGGCATCAAATTGTTGGAGAGGTGGTAGACAAAGGTAATGAGGTTAAAAGATTCAAAATTGGTGAAAGGATCGGCGCAGGTTGGATTTACTCTGCTTGTGGCAAATGTGAATTTTGTCTACGAGGATTGGAGAACTTATGCGAAAAATTTGAAGCAACTGGTAAGGATGCTCATGGTGGTTATGCTGAATATTTTAAAATTCATGAAGATTTTGCCTTTCATCTTCCTCAAAATATTTCTTATGAAAATTGTGCTCCTCTTTTTTGTGCTGGTGCAATTGGTTATAGAGCTTTAAAATTAGCAAATGTTAGAGATGGCGATAACATTGGGCTTGTGGGGTTTGGAGCTTCTAATCATATTGTTTTAAAAGTTATAAAAAATTTATTTCCCCACATTAAGATATTTGTCTTTTCAAGAAATGAAAAAGAAAGAACATTTGCATTGGAGCTTGGAGCTTTTTGGGCAGGACAAATAAATCAATTTCCTCCAGAAAGATTAAATGCTGTTATTGATACAACTCCTGTTTGGTATCCACCAATTAGCACTCTCAAGTATTTAAAGGCATCAGGGAAATTAATAATTAATGCTATAAGAAAAGAAGATATAGATAAAGAATGTCTTTTATATCTGAATTATGAAAATGATTTATGGAAAGAGAAGGAAATAAAAACTGTTGCTAACATTACAAAAAAAGATATAGAAGAATTTTTAATGGTTGCTTCAGAGTTTTCAATTTATCCAGAAATTGAGAAATATCCTTTTTCAGAGGCTAACAAAGCAATTATTGATATAAAAAATAGAAAAATCAGAGGTTCTAAGGTTTTAATAATTGACTAAAAATTAAAAGGTTTTATATAATGCAATTAATCCCTGGGGGAGGTCATTTAGGACCTGAGAGTTCCCGAAATGGGAAGACCCCTTGAACCTGATCCGGGTAATACCGGCGGAGGGAAAGGGAGAGACTGAACCAAATCAGCCTCTATCCTTCAGGGATAGAGGTTTTTTATTTTAGGGAGGATTTATGAAAGTTAGAGTAAATGGAATAGAAATGGAAGTAAAGGCTGGTACATTAATGGAACTTCTGGAAGAACTTGACATTAATCCTAAAAGAGTAGTTGTTGAGGTAAATTTAGAAATAGTAAAAAGAGATAAATTTCAAAATTATACAATAAAAGAAGGTGATTCTATAGAAATTGTCAATTTTGTGGGAGGAGGATAATATATGAAAGACTTATTAATAATTAAAGGAATTGAATTTAAATCAAGACTTTGGGTTGGCACAGGAAAATACAAAAGTTTTGAAGAGACAGCAAGGGCAATAGAAGCCTCTGGAACAGATGTAGTAACTGTTGCAGTGCGTAGAGTGAATATCTTAGATCGAAATAAAGAGAATCTTCTTGATTACATTGATCCTAAGAAATATAAGATTCTTCCTAATACTGCTGGCTGTTTCACTGTAGAGGAAGCATTAAGATATGCAAGACTTGCCAGAGAGGCTGGTATTTCTGATATGGTTAAACTTGAAGTGATAGGTGATGAAAAAACCCTTTTCCCTGATGTATGCGGTCTGTTAAAAGCAACAGAAATCTTAGCAAAAGAAGGTTTCATAGTTTTTCCTTATACTAATGATGATCCAATTATAGCGAAAAGACTTGTTGATGCTGGAGCTGCAGCTGTTATGCCGTTGGGAGCTCCGATAGGTTCAGGTCTTGGTATAAGAAATCCTTATAATATCAAGATAATTCTTGAAACTGTAAATGTACCAGTAATTGTTGATGCTGGTGTTGGAACTGCCTCTGATGTGGCTATTGCAATGGAGCTGGGTTGTGATGCAGTTCTTGTAAATACTGCTATTGCCGGAGCCCAAGATTCTATTATGATGGCTCAAGCCCTCAAACATGCTTGTATCGCAGGAAGATTTGCTTATAAAGCTGGTAGAATTCCCAAGAAATTATATGCATCAGCAAGTTCACCCCTTGAAGGAATGCTTATATGAATTTTAAGCTATATCTTATAAGTGATAGGAAACTTTTTAATACAGAAGAAGACTTTTTAGAAGCTTTGCAAGATTCTTTATCTTCAGGTATCAAAGCTTTTCAATTAAGAGAAAAGGATCTTACGGCAAAAGAATTTTATTATCTTGCCAAAAAAGTCAGAGATATAACAAGGATTTACAATGCATTACTTTTCATAAACGATAGGATTGATATTGCTTTGGCTGTAGAGGCTGACGGAGTTCATTTGCCTCAGCAAGGAATACCGTGCCAGACAGTGAGAAAAATATGGGGTAATAGATTTATAATTGGCGTTTCTACTCACTCTATTGAAGAAGCAAAAGAAGCCTCTGAGTGGGCTGATTTTATTACCTTTAGTCCTATATTTTACACTCCTTCAAAGGGAAAACCTCAAGGAATTGATAAATTAAAGGAAATAAAAAATATTGTTAAATGCAAAGTTTTTGGCCTTGGTGGAATAAATTTGACAAATATAAAAGAAATAATACCTTATTGTGATGGAGTGGCAATGATAAGAGGAGTATTAGGTCAAGGAAATTTAAAAAGTGTCATAGCAAAATATAAAGAAATATTAGGAGAAAATCTATGACAAGAATACAAATGGCAAAAAAGGGAATTATAACCGATGAAGTAAAAGAGGTTGCCCAAGAGGAGGAAGTTTCTCCTGAGGAACTCTCTAAAAACATTGCGGAAGGTAGAGTTGTTATTACAAGAAATATTCTTCGAAAAATCAAACCCTTAGGCATCGGAAAAGGTCTCAGAACAAAAATAAATGCTAATTTAGGAACCTCAAAAGATAAAGTAGACATAGAGGAAGAACTTGAAAAATTAAGAATCGCAGTCCTTTACGGTGCTGACGCTGTTATGGATCTGTCAACTGGAGGAGCTCTAAAGGAAGTAAGGAAAACCATCATAGAGAAATCTCCTTTAAGCGTTGGAACTGTTCCTATTTATGAGGCTTCTATAAAGGCTCAGGAAAAATATGGAAGTATTGTGAAAATGAGTGTAGATGACCTTTTTAGGGTAATTGAAGAGCATGCCCAAGATGGTGTTGATTTTATTACAGTTCATTGTGGAGTAACAATGAAAATAGTAGAAATGTTAAAGTCTGGTGAAAGAATTTTACCTATTGTGAGCAGAGGAGGCTCAATTATCGCTAATTGGATCTGCCATAATGGTAAAGAGAATCCTCTTTATGAATACTTTGATAGACTTATTGAAATTGCAAAAAAATATGATCTTACCTTAAGTCTTGGTGATGGTTTAAGACCAGGATGTCTGCTTGATGCCACTGATAAATATCAAATTCTTGAACTTATTACAATTGGAAAATTAAAGGAAATCGCTGTATCTGAAGGTATTCAATGTATTATTGAGGGACCTGGACATCTTCCATTACATCACATAGAAACAAATATCAAGCTTCAAAAGAGTATATGCAAAGAGGCACCTTTTTATGTATTAGGTCCCCTTGTAACAGACTCTGCTATGGGCTATGACCATATTGCATCTGCAATAGGAGGAGCCTTGGCAGGTATGTACGGTGCAGATTTTCTATGTTATGTAACTCCATCTGAACATATACGACTTCCGGACAAAGAAGATGTAAAAGAGGGAGTAATTGCCTCCAAAATTGCTGCTCATGCAGCAGATCTTGCAAAAGGTTACCAAAAAGCTTGGAACAGAGACATGGAAATGGCTTATGCAAGACGAGATTTTGATTGGCAAAAGCAGATTAATCTGTCTTTTGATAGGGAGAAAGTAAAAGCTATGCGTGCAGAAAGACCACCACTGGAAGATGAAAAAGTCTGCAGTATGTGTGGAGAATTCTGTGCTATAAAAGTTTCAAAAAAGGTGATCAAAGAAGATTAAGTATTTTCAATAAAATTAATAAATGGAATTAAAGTAATGCTTGAAATTTTAACAATAGCATAGATTACTATCTAAGGAAATGAATAATATATAGTTGATATTTATTGACTTATTTAGCTTTTTACTGTTAAAGTATTTAATCAAAAAATCATAAAAGAGAGGAGGGGAGGATAGTAATGCCCTCTGTGAACGTAAGGGATATGGAATCATTTGAGGCAGCATTAAAGCTTTTCAAAAAACAGTGCGAAAGAGAGGGAATACTCTCTGAAATTAAAAAAAGAGAGCACTATGAAAAGCCGAGTGTAAAAAGAAAGAAAAAAATTTTAGCTGCCAAGAAAAAATTAGCAAAAAAATTAAAAATGTTATCAAAATAATTTTTCAAATGCATTATATAGAGGAGCTTTCAGAAGAGCTCCTCTATTTCTTTATTATTAAATTAAAAAGGAGGTCTGATGAAACTCAAGGATTTTTATAAAAAAGCAATTCAAATTGGTTTAGAGAATGATCCTCGAGGAAAAGAAACAGTTTTAAAGGAATTAGAAAAAAGAAAAAAAGAGTATGAATCTCTATCTGAAAAGAAGAAAAAATATTTTGATTTAGAATCATTAGAAAATCCCTATGGTGATTCAAGGATTTTATTCGGAAATGGCGATGAAGAAATACAATCCATTATAGCCGGAATTGATATGGAAGTAGGTGAAGTAATTTTAGCAGATTCTTTAAGAAAAAGTGGTCATAGAATAGATGCAATTTTATCTCACCATCCAGAGGGTGGAGCCTATGCAAGGCTTTTTACGGTCATGTATATGCAAGCAGATATTCTTGGAAGATTCGGAGTGCCGATAAATATAGCAGAAAGTTTAATGGAAAGTAGAATAAAAGAGGTAGAAAGAAGGCTAATGCCAGTAAATCATACAAGAGCAGTTGATGCCGCAAAATTACTAAATATTCCTTTTTTATGTCTTCACACTCCTGCTGACAACATGGTTGCTACTTATCTGCAAAAACTCTTTGATGAAAAAAATCCTTATACTCTTGAGGATGTTATTGATCTATTGTTAGAAATCCCAGAGTATAGTCATGCAGAAAAAAATAATGCAGGACCAAGAATTCTAATAGGTAATAAAGATAGAAAAGCTGGGAAAATTTTTGTTGACATGACAGGAGGAACTGAAGGATCAAAAGATATTTTCAAAAGTATGGCTCTTAGCGGAATCAATACGATAGTTGCAATGCATTTAAGTGAAGATCACCGCAAAGAAGCAGAAAAAAATCATTTAAATGTTATTATTGCGGGTCATATTGCAAGTGATAATTTAGGTTTAAATTTATTACTTGATAAAGTATTAGATGGAGAAAAAATAAAAGTATATGAGTGTTCGGGTTTTGTTAGAGTGATAAGGCAATAAGCCTTTAGAAATGGATTATCAAAAAATATTAGAGGAAATAAAGAGTAAGGTAGACATAGTTGATATAATCTCAGAATACGTTAATTTAAACAAAACTGGGCAAAATTACAAGGCTTTATGTCCCTTTCATTCCGAAAAAACACCTTCCTTCTTTGTTAGTCCAACCAAGCAGTTATTTCACTGCTTTGGCTGCGGCAAGGGTGGAGATTTAATAAGTTTCCTTATGGAATATGAGAAAATTTCATTTCAAGAAGCAATATCAATGCTTGCCTCCAGGGTAGGTATAGAGCTTTCTATTTCAACACCCTCCTCCCTGACAAAAGATAAGTTTTATAAAATTTATGACATTACTGCAAATTTTTACTTAAGTAAACTTAAAGAATCAGATTTAGTAAAAAAATATCTTAAAAATAGAGGAATTGATGAAAAAAGTATAGAAAAATTCAAAATTGGATATGCTCCCAAAGATAAAAATTCTCTTTATAAACATTTAAAGAGCCACGGTTTTGATGAAAACTTAATTAGACTTTCAAGACTCATAAACAAAGAGGAAGACTTTTTTCAAGACAGAATTATGATACCCATAACTGATTCAACAGGCAGAATTATTGCCTTCGGAGGACGCTCATTAGAAGATTCCATTAATATTCCAAAATACATTAATTCTCCAGAAACTCCTATATTTAAAAAAGGTGATACCATTTTTGGACTATATGAGGCAAAACAACATATAAGACAAAAAGGTTACGCTATATTGATGGAAGGTTACTTAGATGTTATCTTATCACATCAATATGGATTCTCTAATTCAATTGCTCCCCTGGGAACAGCCCTAACTTTCCAACAATTAAATAAAATAAAGAGATTTACAAATAAAATTTTACTCTCATTCGATAGTGATAAGGCTGGTATTAAGGCTGTGGAAAGATGCATGTCATTATTATTACAAGCTGGATTTATTATTAAAATCGTAGTACTACCTCAAGGTGAAGATCCTGCAAGTCTTCTTCAAAAATTTGGTGAGAAAATGTTTAAAATACATATATCGAAGGCATTAACACCAGTTGAATTTTATCTAAAATTTTCCGATAAAAAAACTTTAATTGAAAAAGTAAATGAGGCTCTATCGCAAATAAGTTTCATTCGAAATTTGTTATATAGAGAAGAGTTATTAAAAGAACTCTCTGAGAAATCATCTATAGAGGAATTAACATTAAGAGAAGAATTGAAGAAAATTTCAAATAAGCAAAGAGAAAAAAATTTTTTCTCTTCCAAAGGTAAATCTCTGTTGCTTAATGAAGAAGAAATATTATTGATAATAGGGATTTTTTATCCCGAAAAATTAGATTTTATCTTTCATAAAATTGATATGGAAATGATTGAAAATTCTCAAGTGAGAGAAATTTTTATAAAACTTAAGGATAATTTCAGAAAAGAAAATTTTTCTATTAACAATTTTTTAAACAATTTAAATGAAAGTCAAAAATCACTTGTGTCGAAATTAATAATAACTTCAGAGATAAATGAAGAGTCTATTAATCAGAATTTAATGGATTGTATAAAAAAACTCAAAATAAAAGCCATTGATAAAAAAATTAAAGAAATCGGAAAATCAGGCGATAAAGAGTATTTAAGTAAACTAATAAAGGAAAAAAGAGACATATTGAGGTTTCTAAATGAAGGATTATGATAAAATAAGAAACTTTCTCAATTCACACTATGATAACTTAGGTGAATATACGGAAATTGCTCAGGATAACGATGAAATTCAAGATTCTTTAAGGTTATATTTTAAACTCATAGCTAAAATTCCTGTTTTAAATAAGTTAGAAGAGGAATATCTCGCTAAAAATATAGACGAAAAGAAAAAAGAACTTATAAAAGAACTTCTTAATATACCTTTTGTCCAAAGAAAAATAATTTCTCTCAGTGAACTTTTCATTCATCATCCTCAAAAAGCAAAAGATCTTTTAGAGGAAGAAGAATTCGCTGTTGAAGAAATAAGAGAACAATTTTTTAATATTTCTGAAAGCATAAAAAAAATAATGAGAAGAAAAAAAAGCAATAAAGAAATATTAAAAAATTTCTTCCAGATTCCCTTAAGAGATGAACTTACAATTATGTTTTTTGAAGAACTGGAAAATCTATTTATTTTGACATCAAAGGGTGTTGATGTAAGTGAAATTACCGGTATGCTCAATGAGGAATTTTTAGCTTTAATGGATAGAATGAGAACAATTTTTTTAGAATTTATTGAAATGAAAAATAAACTAATTGAATCTAATTTAAAACTGGTGGTAAGTATTGCAAAAAGATATGCCGGTAGAGGATTAACTTTAGAAGACTTAATACAAGAGGGGAATATTGGTCTAATGAAAGCAGTAGAGAAGTTTGAATACAAAAAAGGTTTTAAATTTAGTACTTATGCAACATGGTGGATAAGGCAAGCAATTACAAGGGCTCTTGCAGACTATTCTAAAACCATAAGAATTCCTGTTCATGTTGTTGATAATTTATGCAAAATTAATAAATTAGTACGAGAAATTACTAATAAAAACGATAAAGAACCAGATATAGAGGAAATTGCCCTATCTATTCATGTTCCTATGGAAAAAATTGAAGAGATATTATCTATAATAAAAGAACCTTTGTCGATAGACATTAGTATAGGAGATAATGAAGATACTTTATTTATAGAAACAATACAGGACTATAATTCACCCAATCCTTTCATAGAGTCTGTCTATGATGAATTAAAAGAAAAATTAATGGATCTTTTTTCAACGCTTACTATAAAAGAGAGAGAAGTCTTAATGAGAAGATATGGTATACATAATGGAAAGCCAGAGAGTCTTGAACAAGTAGGCAAAGACTTGTCTATTTCAAGAGAAAGAGTAAGACAATTAGAACTTAGGGCAATCAGGAAGTTAAAAAGACTTTGTAGACTTCATTGGCTTAGAGAATTTATAGGCACTAATAAATAATGCAAAATATTAAAACTCACATAAATAAAAACTTTATCATATTATTCATGCAATTTTAGCCTTTATAATTTAGATACTTTGGATTCTATTTTAAACAAAGGTCTTGAAATCCTCTGAATAAAAGATTACAACAAGATTTATAAAAAATGTTATTTGTTATATATCAAGGCTACTTCATCACATTCGGGGAATTTAGGACATTTTATACAGTCACCCCAAATTTTTTGAGGGAGTTTAGTTTTGTCTATTTCTCTAAAACCTAATTTTTTAAAAAAATCTGGTATATAGGTCAATACAAATATTCTTTTTATGCCAAATTGATTAGCTTCTTTGATGCATTTTTTTACTAAATTTTTACCAATTCCTTTATTCTGAAATTCCTTTTTTACCACAAGAGATCTAATTTCTGCTAAATCCTCCCATAGGATATGTAAAGCACAAACTCCTAAAATCTCTTCTTTATCCTCAGCAATGATAAAGTCTCTTATATTTTCATACAATTCATTTAGTGAGCGAGGAAGCATTAAACCTTTTTTAGCAAATTCATTAATTAATTTATGAATAGGTTTTATGTCAGATATTGTTGCTTTTCTAATTTTCAAGTAAAGAGAAACCTCGCATTATGAGATTATTATTAATTTCTATCATTTCTTTTCTTTTGGCAGGAATAATTTCTCGAATTGTTTCTAAGACTTTTTCGATATTAATAATATTCGACTTTTTTATAAAAGCTCCAAGTAAGATCATATTCGCAAGTTTTGGAGTAGCAAGATTAGAAGCTTCTTTTGAAGCTTCTATGGCATAGTAGTATATATCTTCTCTTTCTTGTGTATTTTTTATTATAGAAGAGTCATAAAAAATACAACCCTGAGGAAGTAACCTATTAATGAACTTTTTATAGGAGGCTTCATTTAAAACAATTAAATAATCAGAATTTTTTATGATGGGAGAACCTATCAATTCATCAGACAATACTACCATACAATTAGCAGTGCCACCTCTCATTTCTGCTCCGTAGGAGGGAAACCAAGTGACCTCTAATCCTTGTTTCATAGCAGCATGAGCAATTACCTTGCCTAAAAAGAGAATTCCCTGTCCTCCAGAACCAGCAATAATTATTTTTTGTTCCATTTATCTTTTATAACTCCTATTTTAAATTCTTTTAACATATTCTCTCTTAACCATTTTAGAGATTCCTCAGGTGTCATACCCCAATCAGTAGGGCAGGGTGACAAAATTTCAATAAAACTGAAACCTTTATTTTCTATTTGATATATAAATGCTTTTTCCATAAACTTCTTAGTTAGAACAATATTTTTATAACTATCCACAGAACCTCTCGCCACAAATGAGGTTCCCTCTAATTGTGCTAATATTTCTGAGACATGTATAGGATATCCTGCCTGTGTTGCTATTCTACCTAAGGGCGAGGTAGTAGTTCTCTGTCCAATTAAAGTGGTAGGTGCCATTTGTCCACCAGTCATTCCATAATTAGCATTGTTTATAAAAAATACAGAAATATTTTCTCCTCTATTTGCTGCATGAATTATCTCTGCTGTGCCAATTGCTGCAAGATCACCATCACCTTGATAGGTAAATATTATTTTATCTGGACACACTCTTTTCATCCCTGTTGCAGCAGCTGGTGGTCTCCCATGGGGTATTTCTAATATATCAAAATCAAAATAATCATAAGCAAAAACAGCGCAGCCAACAGGAGCAATACCAATAGTTTTTTCTCTTATACCAAGATTATCAATGATTTCACAAATCAGTCTATGGGCAATGCTATGACCACAACCAGGACAATATCGAAAAGGTGCATTTTTTAAAGAATTAGGTTTAGAAAATACTTTTTTTAAATTCATAATCATTTATTATAACAAAATCTCTATAATTTTTCATTATTCCTTCAATCAATCCAAAATCGCTTATTATTAAAGAATTACAGGAAAAATAATCTAATAGGCATTCCAAAATTATAATCCCTGGCAATATAATGTCTAATCTATCAGGAGGTATTCCTATCATTTTTTTTCTTTCTTCGACATTAGTTTTATAAATTTTTTGAGCAATTAGTTTGAGTTTATTTTTTGAAATTATTTGACCATGAATTAAATCAGGGATGTAATTATTAATTTTAAGATCTATCATTCCTACTGTTACTGCTGTTCCGCCAGTAGCTATGAGGTTTTTAAAATTTTTTTTAGGTAAATTAGATTTAATAAGATTGTTTATATAGTACTTTAAATAAGTTATCAAATTTTCCTGTGACATATAATTTTTGTTATTTAAAAATTTTAATACTCCTATATTCAGGCTTCCTTTAAAAATTTCTCCTTTGTCTGAAAAAATCCATTCTGTACTGCCTCCACCAATATCTATAGCAATAAAGTTTTCGATGTTGTTTAGACCTAATTTTATGCCTTCCAAGGTATAGTGAGCCTCTTGCTCTCCTGTTAATATTCGAATATCTAATCCTGTAAATTTTGATACACTTTCTATGAAATTTGAACTATTATCTGCTTCTCTTAGGGCACTGGTTCCTATAGGAATCAAATAATTTGCATTGAAATCTTCAGATATTGATTTAAATTTAATTAAAGCTTCTAAGGATTTTTTTTGAGCTTCAAAATTCAAATTTTTTGTAAATTTTAGATCTTTGCCAAGTTTGGTAATTATCCTGTCAGCAAATAATCTTTGTATTTTTCCATCTTCTAAGTATCCGATTACTAATCTGAGAGTGTTACTTCCTATATCTATTACAGCAATTTTTTCAGTAGGTTTCATAATAGAAATTTACAATTTCAACTATTGCCTTATTAAGAGGTACTAATTTAGTCTCTTTTGTTCTTCTTTTTTTTATTTCGATTTTATTTTCTTTTAATCCTTTCTCTCCAATTATTACCTGAATTGGTATTCCTATGAGATCAGCATCTTTAAACTTTACACCCGGACGCTCATCTCTATCGTCTAATAAAACTTCCATATGTCTATCGGCAAAACTATTATAAATTTCTGATACTTTATCATAAATATCTTCAGCAATTCTTAAAATTTTCTTATTAGCAACATTCAATGGTATTATTTCTATATCAAAAGGAGCCATGCTTTTAGGCCAAACAATTCCATCTTCATCATAATTTTGTTCAATAGCTGCAGCAGCGACTCTCGCAGGACCTATTCCATAACTTCCCATAATAATAGGTTTTTCTTTACCATCTTTATCAAGAAATACTGCATTTAGAGGTACCGTATATTTAGTTCCTAATTTAAAGATGTTACCAACCTCTATTGCTTTTTCTATTCGCACAGGACTTTCACATTTTGGACAATAGTCTCCTTCTTTTGCTTTTCTTATATCAGCCCATTGAGCTTTAAAATCTTTGGAGGGTAATATTCCCTGGAGATGATAATCCTTTTTGTTAGCTCCTGAAATGTAATATAAATTATTGTTAATAGACAAATCAGCAATAATTTTTATTTTTTGATTAACTGGTCCAATAAAGCCCATTTCTGTATTAAGAATTTGCATTGACTCTTCTGGTGTTGCAAAATTAAAATCTCCAATCAGTCTTGATAATTTTTTTTCATTTATTTCTTGATCTCCTCTAATTAGAACTAAAATAGGCTCCTTTTCAGTGATGACAAGTAAACTTTTAATAAAATACCTCTCATCAACTCCGAGGAATTCAGCTACTTCTCTAACTGTTTTTTTATCAGGTGTGTATACTTCTCTGAGATCCATTACTATTAATTCTGGTGATTCAGTCAAGCTTTTTGCTACTTCTATGTTTGCTGCATATCCGCAATTATCACATATTACAATATCATCTTCACCAGCAGGAGTAGGTGCCATGAATTCATGGGATTCTAAATCTCCCATAATGCCAGGATCTGATTCTACTTGATAATATTTTAAACCACATCTTGTAAAGATTTTATGATAAGCTTCAGCATGTAATTTATAACTTTTATCAAGGCCTGCTTCATTTATATCAAAACTATAACTATCTTTCATAATAAATTCACGAGTTCTCAAAATCCCAGCTCTGGGTCTTGCTTCATCTCTTAATTTGGTTTGTATTTGATACCATATTTGCGGTAACTGTCTGTAAGATTTTATCTCTTTAGAGGCAATCCAAGCCATTATTTCTTCATGGGTCATTCCAAGACACATATCTCTTCCATTTCTGTCTTTTAATCTAAACATTTCCTCCTTAATAGTGTACCATCTTCCAGTTTGTTGCCAAATTTCAGCAGGGTGGAGTATTGGCATTGAAATTTCCTGCGCACCTATTTTTTCCATTTCTTCTTTTAATATGCTATTAATTTTATTCAAAACTCTCCAACCAAGTGGAAGAAAAATAAACAAACCTGCAGCCAATTGTCTTACATATCCAGCTTTAAGCATCAATATGTGAGAAACAGCATTAATACCAGCAGGTATTTCTCTCATAGTTGGAATAAAAAGACTCGAATACCGCATCTACAGACCTCCTTTAAAGATAAATATAGATTAAATAAAGTATATCATATTACAAATAAATAGAGAATAACTTTCAATTTTTCTCTATCAAACTAAGAACTTGTAATTTACATTGAAAGTTTGTTTTTAAAAAGTTAACCAAACTTTATAAGAAGAAGTTTCATGTTAATAAAAAAATTTAACATAATATACATTATCAGACAATATAATTTTGAGAATAAATTGTTGAAAAATTGTTTATTTCTGGGTTTGAATTTGACTAATATTTCTGATGTATTAAAGAATTTTTAGATATGATTTATAATTCAGCAAGTAGTAATTTTAATTGACATCTGTATTTATTTTTTAATTACTAATTTTTCAAAACCTTTCCATATGCTAAGTGATCTCTTATCTTTATAACCTTTATTTCTATCAAATCCTTAGCTTCTAAGTTATTTTCTTCTATAATACATTTAATATAGTTATCAGAAGTTCCCGTATAGAATCCTAACTTTTTACTTTCAATGATCACTTGCAATTTATGTCCTATAAATTGCTTCATGTATTTTTCTTTTAAATTTTTACCGATTTGTATCAGTATATCCATACGATATTTTTTTATATCCTCTGAAACCTTCTCTTTTATACTTGAAGCCTCTGTGTGAGGTCTGTTTGAGTAAGGAAATACATGAAGATAGGAAAAGTTTAATTCCTTAATAACATTTATCATTTCTTGGAAATCTTCGTTTGTTTCCGATGGAAATCCAACAATTATATCTGTGCCAATGGATATTTTCGGATAAAGTTTAACTATTTTTTTAATTTTCTCTTCAAAAATTTTTATATTATATTTCCTATTCATCAATTTAAGAATTCTGTTACTACCATGCTGGAGAGGAATGTGGAGATGTTTACATATCCTGCTATCGCTTAAAATTTCTAAGAATTCATCATCAATATGATTTATTTCAAGGGAGCTTAATCTAATTTTTGGAATGTGAGTATTTTTTAAAATTTCTTTTAGTAAAACTTTAAAATTTAATTCCTCACAATCTTTTCCATATGTACCTAAATTAATTCCACTTAATATAACTTCCTTAATCCCTATTTGATAGTAATTTTCTATCTCCTTAATAATTTGCTCTTTAGGAATACTTTTTGGTCTCCCTCTTAAATAAGGTACTATGCAGTAAGAACAGAAGTGGTCACAACCGTCTTGAATCTTAACAATTGCTCTTTGACGAGATAAATTAAGTTTATAAGATTTAAAGAGTGGTTTAAATTCATCGATAACTTTATCTTTTTCGTAATTATTCAAAAATATTAATTTTTCTTCTTTTGTTTTTAAGTTTTTTAAAGTTACATAACATCCTGTAATAATAGCCTTAACACCAAATTCTTTAGCTTTATTAATGATTTTTCTGGATTGATTTTCAGCTTTATGAGTTACTGCACAGGTATTGATAATCCAAATATCTGCATTTTCCATTTTGTCTGTAATTTCGTAACCATAAGATCTTAATTTTAATTCCCATTTTTGAGCTTCTGCTTGATTTACTTTACATCCGTAGGTAATAAAACAAATTGGCATTACTGAAGTATTTCACCCTCTAAGGAGTGTCTGTAAGTTTTTGAAATTTTTACTTTAACTAATTGTCCCAACTCAAGATTAGATTTGATCTTTACAATTTTGTTCGATCTTGTTCTACCTATGACTCCCTCCTCAGTTCTTTCCTCAACGAGTATTTCTTGTACTGTATCCTGGTAAATTTTATTATTTTTTTCTGTAATTTCATCTTGTAACCTTAAAACTTCTGTTAATCTCTCAGACTTAGTGTATTCGTCTACTTGTCCTCTGTAATTTGAGGCCGGAGCTTTGGGTCTTGGAGAGAATTTAAAAGCAAAAATACCATCGAATTGACTTTTCTTTAAGGCATTTATAGTTTTTTCAAAATCTTCATCTGTTTCTTGAGGAAATCCAACAATTATATCTGTAGTTATTGAAATATTTGGAATATTCTCTCGTAAAAGGGAAACTTTATCAAAATATTCATTAAAAGTATATTTTCTATTCATTAACTTCAAAATTTTATCAGAACCTGATTGAAGAGGAAGATGGATATGTTCACAAATTTTTGGAGAATCTCTCATAGTTTTTATTAAATTCTCAGATAAATCCTTTGGATGTGAAGTTACAAATCTTATTCTCTCAATTCCCTGTATTAAATTTATTCTCTGAAGTAAAATAGGAAAATCTATTTCTCCATCCCTATATGAATTGACATTTTGACCCAGTAGTGTAACTTCTTTGTATCCTTTCTCGGATAAATGTTTTATTTCTTCTAATATCATATTAGCAGGCCTGCTTCTCTCTTTTCCTCGAGTATAGGGGACTACGCAGTAAGTACAAAAGTTGTTACATCCATAGATTATATTAACCCATGCTTTAACTCTGTCTTTCCTCAATATTGGCAAACTAAGTAAATGAATATTTGCATTCTCCTCTAAGAGAATCCTCTTATCAAGACTTTCTTCCACTATTTTTTCAATTTTATCGATGTTGTCAGGTCCTATAATGTAGTCTATAAATGGCATTTTATGAATTAAATTTTTTCCTTGGATTTGAGCTGAGCATCCTGCAACTATTACTTTAATTTTTGGATTTTTTATTTTGTAAAACTTAACCTTTCCGAGATTACTTAAAAATTTTTGTTCTGCCTTTTCACGAATTGCACAAGTATTAAAAATTATAATATCAGCTTTTTTAGGATCATCTGTCTCAATAAATCCCTTCGAGAATAAAATGCCGAGAATTTTTTCAGAGTCATGTTCGTTCATTTGACAACCAAAAGTTTTTATATAAACCTCTCTCACCTTCATATGTTTATTATACCATTAGTCCATTGAAGCTAAAAAAGTTTTATTAATAATGAAAAAATAGGCAATTTTAATATGAAAATTCATATTTTCTTATAATATATTAACAATCAGAATATTTCCCATTTTTAAAGACATCCTGGCATTGTTCAAAGAGAAACAAAAAATGTATTCCCATGAATGATGCTTTATTTTATTAATTAAAAGCTTTTGTTAGCAATGAAGGAATTTTTAATTTACTAATCCATGAGATTATACCAGCAAAGTGTGAAATTTAAATAGCAGAGTATGAAATTTTTTTTTGTCTATCCCTAAAGTAGAGTTGTATTTTTAGTATTCTAAAGGGATAAAATTATGGTATTATATATATCTGTTCATGTAAAAATTTTACAATTAAAGGAGGGTATAATAATGATTTTAAAGAAATATCTTCTTGCTCCAGGTCCAACTCCTGTTCCACCCGAGGTTCTCCTTAGCATGGCAATGCCGATAATTCATCATCGAAGCCCTGATTTTATTCCTATTTTAGATTCAGCTAAAAAAGGGCTTCAATGGATTTATCAAACAAAAAATGATGTTTTAATATTATGTTCCACTGGAACAGGTGCCATGGTAGCTGCAGTTAATAATTTTTTCTCTCAGGGCGATAAAGTACTGGTAATAAATGGAGGTAAATTTGGTGAGAGATGGGTAAAGATTGCTCAGGCTTATGGACTGAATGTTATCGAACTTGCTGTTGAATGGGGATATTCAGTAGATGTAAATAGAGTTGCAGAGGAAATAAGGAAAAATCCAGATATAAAGGGAGTTTTTGTTCAGGCAAGTGAAACCTCTACAGGTGTTTATCATGATATTGAATCAATCGGTAAAATTATAAAAAATTATGAGGATACATTATTTGTTGTTGATTCTATTTCTGCTTTAGTGGCTCATGATATAAAAACAGATGAATGGGGGATTGATATAATGGTAAGCGGTGCTCAGAAGGGCTTCATGTTACCCCCGGGACTTGCATTTATTAGTGTTAGCGATAAAGCTTGGAAAAAGAATGAAAAATCAAATTGTCCTCGCTTTTATTTTAATCTCCGCAAAGAGAGAGAAAATTTAGCAAAAAATCAAACTAATTTTACCTCTGCTGTTTCCCTCATTATTGGATTAAACGAAGCTATTAAAATAATGCAAAAAGAAGGCCTTGAAAAGATATTTTATAGGCATGCCTTATTAGCGCAGGCAACAAGAGAGGCAGTAAAAGAAATAGGTTTGAATCTTTTCCCGAAAGGAATACCAAGCAATGCAGTTACCGCAATTGAGGCTCCTAAAGGCATTGATGGACAAGTAATATACAAAACTCTAAGAGAAAAACATGGTATTACAGCTGCGGGGGGACAGGACAAACTTAAAGGCAAAATTTTCCGTTTTGCTCATCTTGGCTATGCCGATAAATTTGATGTAATAGTTGGAATATCTGCTCTTGAAATGACCTTAAAAGAGCTTGGATATCCTGTTACTTTTGGTAGAGGGGTTGCAAAAGCAGAAGAAATCTTTTCTAAGGAGGGACAGTAGTGAAAGTTCTTGTTAGTGATAATATTTCCCAAAAAGGTATTGATATTTTAAAAAAAGCAGGGCTAAAAGTAGACGTAAAAACAGGACTTAAAACCGATGAACTAAAATCAATAATTGGAGAATACGATGCTCTCATTATAAGAAGTGCAACAAAAGTAACTGCTGAAATTATAGAAGCTGCTAATAAACTTAAAGTTATAGGTAGAGCTGGTACTGGTGTAGACAATGTTGATAAGGTTGCTGCTACCAAGAAAGGAATAGTTGTTATGAATACTCCAGGTGGTAATACAATCACCACAGCAGAGCATACAATTGCAATGCTTTTCTCTCTTGCAAGAAGAATCCCTCAAGCCACTGCCTCAATGAAATCCGGCAAATGGGAAAAGAAAAAATTTATGGGAGTTGAAATATTTAATAAAACAATTGGCATCATAGGTCTTGGTAGAATAGGAACTGAAGTAGCAAAGAGAACACAATGTATGGGAATGAATGTTTTAGCCTATGATCCTTTTCTAAGTGACGAGAAAGCAGAAGAGCTTGGTATTATAAAAACAGATCTTAACAGAATATTTTCAGAATCAGATTTTATAACCATTCATACTCCGCTAACTTCAGAGACAAAGTACCTGATAAATAAAGATACTATTGCCAAAATGAAAAAAGGTGTATACATAATAAATTGTGCTCGTGGCGGTATTGTTAATGAAAAAGATCTTTACGAAGCTATACAAGAAGGCAAAGTAGCAGGAGCTGCTTTGGATGTATTTGAAAAGGAACCACCTCAAGAGAATTATCCCTTGCTTTTAGATGATAGAGTCATATGTACACCCCATTTAGGTGCCTCCACTTTGGAAGCTCAAGAAAATGTTGCTGTTGCTATTGCAGAACAAATTGTTGACTATCTCATAAATGGAACTATTAGAAATGCTGTAAACTTCCCTTCAATTCCCTTTGATCAAGTCCCCCTCATACGTCCCTATCTTGTACTTCTTGAAAGAATGGGTAGTTTTGCCTCTCAAATTTTTTCAAAAAGCATAAAGCAGATACAAATAGAATATTTAGGAGAAATTTCTACTTTGAATACACAGGCTTTAACTGCTGCAGCCTTAAAGGGAATACTTGATCCTATATTAGGTGAACCTGTTAATTATGTGAATGCTTCATTTATTGCAAAAGAACGAGGAATTGAAGTTAAAGAGATAAGAGGTAAAGAAGCAGGAGATTATCAAAGCTTAGTAAAAGTTGTGCTTATATCAAAAGATGATAAAACAGTTATTGCAGGTACTTTACTAAGTAAAAAAGATCCAAGAATTGTGCAAATTAATGATATTTCCATGGAAATTATACCTGAAGGGTTCATGATCTTTATGAAAAATCACGACAGACCGGGTGTTATAGGTAATATTGGAACCCTCCTTGGCAAGGATAACATAAATATCGGGCATATGCATTTTGGAAGAAAAGAAGCTGGAGGAATTGCTTATTCAGTAATAAGCATAGATACGCAATTAACTGATGAGATAATTGATAAAATTAAAAAACTTCCAAATGTTTTGGAAGTTAAACCTGTATATATACCTCTTCAATAATTCAGATAAGGAGAAGATCATATGCCTACTATTGTCATCATAGGTGCTCAATGGGGTGATGAAGGAAA
>CALDSV010000013.1 GCA_937924475.1 uncultured bacterium | reverse complement strand
TTTAGCTAACGTTGGCATGGAGGAATTCATTACCATAATCTTATTTTTTCAAAAAGGCAACCAAGAAAGGTGAATAAGGACAATACAGTTAAAGAATGAGGTTTATCAGTGGATACCTTCAAATGGGATAAGAAGTTTTGCGGGGACTTGGATTGAGATATGGGAGACTTCAGAGGGGAAGACAGGAGGGCATGGAAAAAAATGCAAAAAGGAGGATGTGACAAATGAAAGTAGTAAAAAAGTGTGACATGCTTGTAGGAATAACAAAAACTGCTAATGCTTATCTAAAAGGCATTTTCTGCCTTTTGATTGATGGAGAGAGATAACTCATTCCGGACCTATAATAACTAAAATATAATTTTTCGTTAAAAATTTTTCTGCAATATTTAAAATTTCTTTACTATCAATTTTATCAATATAATTTTTATACTTAGTGAAATAGTCATCACCAAGTTCATAAAAATCCAGCAGAGGAATGAATTCAGAAATTTTTTTAAGAGTATCTACCCTTAAGGGTAAGCTTCCGATAAGAAAGGACTTAGCTTCCCTAAGCTCTTCTTCTGTCACCTCTTGCTTGTAAATTTTCTCTATCTCCTCTGTAATGAGCTTTACCACTTTTTTTGTATTCTCTGCTTTAGTTTTTACCTCTATATAGAAGGCTCCTGGGAAAAGATAAGATGTAAAGGTACTATAAATTGAATAGGCGAGACCTTTTTCTTCTCTTATACTTTTTGCAAGTCTTGATGTAAGCCCTCCACCACCTAATATGTAATTCATAACAGTAAAGGCATAGAAATCTGGATTTTTTCTACTTATCCCCTCAAAACCAATAACAATGGTAGATTGAGTTAAATCATCCCTTCTTATCTTAATTTCAATAGGTTTGTTTCTTAATGTAAATTCTGGAGGGGTTATTTTCCTATCCAGAGCTTTTCCCTCCCAGTTATCTAAAAATTTCTCTTTTATTTCCTTTAACTCTTTTTCATTTATATCACCTACTATAGAAAAAATCATATTATTCGGTTTGTAATAAGTGTGATAAAACTCCTCTAAATCTTCTCTTTTAAGCTTTTCAACGGTTTCAGATAAACCTTCAATGGGTCTACCATAGGGGTGATCACCATATAGAGTTTTTAAAAATTCTTTTAAAGCTATGTAGGAGGGATCTTCTTCCATTTGTTTGATTGACTTTTTTAGTATGGAGACTTCTTTGGTAAATTCCTCCTCAGGAAAGGTAGGATTTTGAAGTATATCAAAAAAAAGATCCGTTGCTTCCCTTAGGTGTCTCTTTGTTGCAGCAAGAGTTAAAATGGTGAAGTCATAGGTAACTTTTTTTTCAATTGAAATGGCCAAAAAATCTATTTCATCTTCAATCTGCCTTGCGCTTCTATTTTTTGTACCATGAGTAAGCATATGTGCTGTTAAATATGCTTGAGAAGGTTTTGTCTCATCTAAGGGAGAAGCAGAGATTAAAACTGAAATATAAACAATAGGGATGTTACAGCGATAAAGATATTTTATCTTAGCTCCATTCTTTAAATTTATATTTTTAAATTCCATGGTAGTAGCTCCTACAGAATTATATTTCATAGTGAAAATCAAAAAAATTAAAAAGCTTATTAAAGTGAAAAATTTTTTCATTTGGGAAGCAAAACTCCCACAGTTAAATTCTCTTCCTTCAGATACTTTTTAGCAGCGTTCTGAATATCTTGTATGGTCAGTGTATTTATATCCTCTCTGTATTGATTTATCAACTTCCAGTTATCTAAAATTTCAAATTTCCCTAATATCAAGGAATAACCAAAAACAGAATCTTGACTAAATAAAAAAGAAGCCTCTACTTGATTTTTAGCCTTCTCTATCTCCATTTCAGAGGGTAATTCAGTTTTTAATCTTTCAATTTCCTCCTTAACCAGTTTTTCAACATCATGAATCTTTTCTTTGTCCTTTATAGAAATAATGACAAAGAACAGAAAACCATCCCTACTCAACGGTGAATTTGAAGTTCCTACATCTACTGCAAGGGATTTCTCATTTACAAGTTTTCTATATAATCTGGAACTTTTTCCTTCACCCAAGATACTACTTAAAATTTCTAAAGCAATACTGTCTTTATTTGGATAAGCTGGAACCTTATAAGCCATAACAAGCATTGGTAGATATGTTTGCCTCTTTAGAATAATCCTTCTTTCTCCATACTGTTTTGTTTCGTAAAGAATTTTATTTTCTATCTTATTTTCGCAAGAGGGAATTTTTTCAAACTTCTCTTTTATTTTCTTTAGAATCTCCTCTTTTTTTATATCTCCTCCAACAATTATGAAAGCATTATTCGGACAGTAAAATTGTTTATAATAATTTTTTACATCCTCAAAAGTAATAGACTCTATATCTTCAGTCCAACCAATCACAGGCCTACGATAAGGGTGGGATTTAAAGGCAATTCCTATAACTTCCTCTAATATGAGACTTTCAGGATCATCTTCATATCTTTGTCTCCTTTCTTCAAGAACAATTTTCTTTTCTAATTCAAAATCTTCTTTTTTTAGAAGAAGATTTGCCATTCTGTCTGATTCAAGATCCATGCAAATAGATAGATTTGAAGGAGCAATTTTCTGAAAATAGACTGTATAATCCTTAGTTGTAAAGGCATTGTCAACTCCGCCATGAGATTGAATAATTTTTGAAAAAACATTATTGGGAAACCTCTTACTTCCTCGAAACATTAAATGCTCAAGTAAATGACTTATTCCAGACTTACCTTCAGGTTCATCAATTGAACCAGCTTTGTACCATACTTGAAAAGTAGCTACCGGAGAGGAATGATCTTCTACTATGATAATCTTGAGGCCGTTTTTTAATCTATCCTCAAATATTTCACAGTAGCTCATAAGTGGAAATAATAATAAAAAAAGAAAAATTATGGCAACTTTTTTCATTTTATTCCGAATTTTTGGATTATTTCTTTTATAGTTTCTTTCAAAGGACCTAAATCAGAAGACTTTACTACATAGGCATCAGATGCCCATACTGAAAAATCATCTCTATAATCATAGGCAGTAAGCATAATTACAGGAATATTTGGATTTTTCTCCTTAAGCTGCCTTAGAACTTGAATTCCGTCAACGTCAGGCATCATTATATCTAAGGTAACTAAATCGGGTTTTTCTTTCTCAAATAGCTCTAAGGCTTCTTTACCAGAGTTTGCTGTTATCACTTCATATCCCTCTTCTTCTAATTCTGCTTGATATAGCATTAAAATATTTTTTTCATCATCCACTACCATTATTTTCATTATTTATACCTCCCTCCTTATAAATTGGCAAATAAATCTTAAAAATTGTGCCTTTTTTCTCTTCGCTTTCTACTTTAATTATACCATTGTGTTCCTCAATAATTTTTTTTGATATGGCAAGCCCTAAGCCTGTTCCATTGGGCTTTGTTGTGAAAAAAGGATTAAAAATTTTCTTTAAATTTTCTTTTGATATACCACATCCTGTATCTTCAATCTCTATAACACAAAAATCTCCATTCAAATTTTCATCCCTTAGAGGATCTGCCACTTCCTTTACTCTAATGGTAATAGTTCCCATAGTTGTAGCTTCATTAGCATTATTTATTAGATTTAGCATTACTTCTTTTAGCTTGTCATAACTTCCTAAGATTGTAATATCTGAATACGATTCAATAATGAGGGCATTATTATTATTTTTTAAACTTGACTCTACAAGATTGGCAATATCTGATATTAAGTCATTTATTCTGAAAGGCATCTTTGCAGAAGATTGAGGTCTTACAAAACTGAGAGTTTCATTTAATATCCTCTCCAATCTTCTGGTCTCATCAGTGATTACTCTTACGTAGCCTTTTAATTTATCATCAGTTATTTCCTTGTCAAGCCTCTTTGCAAAACCACCTATTGCAAG
>CALDSV010000012.1 GCA_937924475.1 uncultured bacterium | reverse complement strand
TTGTCCATTCAATCTTTCATGATGAAAAACTATAGCTTCTCTTAAAGTATCATTATTACTATTTGTAGAGATTTTCTCATATAAAACTTCCCCCCATAAAACATGAAGCTGAAAAATTTTAATATCTACATCGTTAAAATTCCTATCAGAAAATAGAATTGTTGCTGGTATACAGATTTTCCCAATGTCATGTATCAAACCAGCAAGTTTTATATCTTCTATTTTTTCATCAAGCATAGTGGCAATTCTATTAGATATTTCAGCTACATTATTTGAATGTTGTGTAATTATTGCTTTTTCATTTTCTGTTTCATAACTCTCTAAAATTCCCTTTACAGCTGTTATTAAACCTGCTGATTCCTTAATAATCAACATTTTTCGAAGTAAATAAAAAATATCATCAGAAGTGTAATGCAATAATACCCTATAAGAGGCTAATTTCATTGCCAGTTCTGAAAATTCATAGATAGATTGATATAGTCTTCGTGTAAAATAAATTGTGAAATATTTTGCTCTATCTTTTATATCTTTTAAATGTTCATATTCATATTTTTCACTTTCAAAAATCCAGATATCAGGATTTCTAAAGTCTCTATAAAAACTTATCTCAAAATTTGAAGTGCCCAGATTTCTGTAAGATATAAGCTTACGATTATCTAAGTCCCAATTAATAGTAATTTTTGATCTTTTACTTGAAAATTTCATAAATTTTTATATTTTACTACTCGGACAAATATCATTAAGTGGGCATATATCATGCTTTGGTTTTTTGGCCTGGCAAATCTCTCTTCCAAGCATAATAATTAAATGACTAAAAGGACCCCATTCTTCCTTAGGAACAATTTTCATTAAGTCTTGTTCTATTTTTTCAGGGTCAGTATTTTCAGTTAAACCCAGTAATTTAGAAATTCTTTTCACATGAGTATCAACAGCAATTCCCTCATTTTTACCGTAAGCGTTCCACAATACTATATTTGCTGTTTTCCTGCCTACTCCAGGTAATTTAACCAGTTCTTCCATTGTAGAAGGCACCTGACCGTTAAATTTCTCAATAAGTTGTTGAGCTAAATTTTTAATGTAAAAAGCCTTATTTTTGTAAAAATTGATAGATTTAATATCATTTTGCAATTCCTCAAGAGCAATTTTTGTATAGTCTTGGGCACTTTTGTATTTTCCAAATAAATCCTTTGTAACTTTGTTTACATTTACATCTGTAGTTTGAGCAGATAGAATGGTTGCAACCAGTAGGTCCAAAGGAGTATCAAAATTTAGGGCTGTTCTTACCTTTGGATATCTATCTTTTAATCTTTTGATAATTTCTTGAACTCGTTTTTCCTCTGTCATGTCTATGAATTAATGAGTTTACCTTAGTATAAAAGAGAAAAATCTTTTTTCAATACTTTTTCTACTAACCTATTATAGCACAAAAAGATTGAAAAATTGTTTCCTTTCCTGTAGTGGGATAGATGATTAATAATCAAAATAATAGGAAAAATTTAAAGGAGATATCTTCTTTTTAGTAGCAGGAAAGGAAGTGGAAATATAAAAAGTAAGAATAATAAGAGATATATAGATTCATAAAGTACAAATTCATTTATTCCCACATAGAACAATGTTCTTGATATGCTAACGAGATGAAAGAGAGGATTAAATTGTGAAATATCTTTTAATAAAGAGGGCATTTCCTCAAGAGGGAAAAAAATTCCTGAAAATAAAAAAAGAGGAGTGAGAAAAAGAGTATAGAAATAATTAAAAGATTCGATACCAGGCACTAAAGCTGTAGCAATGAGAGAGAGACTTGAAAATATTAAACCACAGAATATTAAATAGAAAAATAAAAATAATACTTCAAAATTATTAACCAACCCAAAAAATAACATAACAATTAAAATTATGGTGCCATATATAAGACTTTTTGTAGTTCCCCATAAAAGTTCACCCATAATAACTTCTTCAAAAAGAATTGGCGTAGCTAAAATAGCATCGAATGTTTTCTGATACTCCATTCTCACATAAGTTCCATAGGTACATTCATAGCAAGCTGCATACATGGCAGAGGACATTACTATACCAGGAGCTATAAACTGTAGATAATTAAGTCCATTTATCTCTTTTATGAAAGCTCCAAGGCCTATTCCAAGAGCTAAAAGATAAAACATTGGTTCAAAAAAATTAAGAGCAATACTTGAACGATAGAGTTTTTTATAAACTGTGGCATTTCTCTGCCAAACTCTTAAAGCTCTCTTAAAATTCAATATTTCACTCCTCCGTCATCTCAAAATAAACTTTTTCCAAATTACCACTAAATTTCATAGATAAATTTTCAGGAGTATCAATTAATAAAATTTTACCTTTATTCATCATAGCAATTTTGTCACATAGTTTCTCAGCTTCCTCCATATAATGAGATGTCAGAATTATTGTTTTTCCGGAATGTTTCATAGACTCAATTAAATCCCAGATTTGTTTTCTACTTCGTGGGTCAAGTCCTGTGGTAGGCTCATCAAGTATGAGTAAATCAGGTTCATTAATTAGTCCTCTAATAAAAATTAGCTTTCTTTTCATTCCTCCTGAAAGTTTTTTTACATTAACATTGCTCCATTCAAGGAAATTAATAGTTTCAAGTAAACTATTGGCTCTTTTTAGAGCTTCTCTTTTATTAATATCAAAATATCTTGCATAAACAAGGAGATTTTCTAAAACACTTAAATCAGGATCAAGATTATTGTCTTGAGGTACTACTCCTATCTTTGATTTTATTTCAGGAAGATTTGACTTTTGCAATTTTTTCCCTAAAACTTCAATTTCTCCAGAAGTAGGTAAAATAAAACCATAAATCATACTCATTAAGGTAGTTTTACCTGCGCCATTTGCGCCTAAAAAACCAAAACATTCGCCTATACGAATGGAGAAAGTTACTGAATCTAAAGCTTTCAAATTTTTATAGTATTTTGTAAGAGATTTACCTACTACAGCATACATGATTTTTAGTATAATAGTTTTATGAAGCTCATTAAAAGCCTAATATACTTTTTAATATTTTTAATATTTTTC
>CALDSV010000011.1 GCA_937924475.1 uncultured bacterium | reverse complement strand
CTGAATCCACCTATCTTGAGAGAGACGACATAATTGGAATGCAGAGAGGAGCTAAACCCACCTTAGTTATGAGAAAACAGGCTGTAAAGCCAATTTATGATACAAAAGGTAAATGGGAGATTGTAAAGGGTCTTCTTGAAGCATATGGAGTTGGTGAATACATGCCCTATGAGACAATTCAAGATCTTTGGAATTACCAACTGGATGGAACAGGAATAAAGATTGATGATTTCAATAAAACAGGACAGGTAGCCCTTTGTAAAGATCCTAAAATGTATTCAAGAGATGAACTTAAATTTAAAACGCCCTCTGGTAAGATAGAGATTTTATCAATGAAGATGGCTGAAAGAGAGGTACCCTTTTTCTTAGAATATCAATCTCCCTTAAAGCCTAATACTGAAGAAGGCGAATTCAGACTTCTCTTTGGAAGAGTAGCCACTCATACTCATGTGCAGACTCATAATAATAAATATCTTAATGAAATACTTCCTGAAAATGAACTTTGGATTAACGATAAAGTAGCTTCAAAACTGGGCATAAAAGATGGTGACTGGGTAGAGGTTTCTTCTGGAGATTTTACGGGTAAGATTCGCGCTAAGGTGACTGCATTTATTCATCCTGAGGCTGTATTTATGTTCAGAGGATTTGAAAATGAAGTTCCTTGGAAGAGTCGTTCCTACGGTAAAGGACTAAATGAGGGAAGATTACTTAAAGGAGCCTTTGACAGAATGGCATATGGAAGCCATACAGGTGCTCTTTTTGAAAATTTTGTGAAAGTAAAGAAGGCTTAAGGAGGATATTATGAGCATCTACTACATATATCAAGACCATGACCGATGCATAGGTTGTTATGCCTGTGAAGTTCACTGTAAAACAAAAAATGAACTTCCCCTTGGACCCAGGCTTTGTAGAATTATAGAGACTGAGATAAAACTTATAGGTGGACTTCCCAAACAAAGATTTGTTTTTATGCCATGTTTTCATTGCGAAGATCCATGGTGTGTAAAGGCTTGCCCAACAGCAGCTATGCAGAGGCGATCAAAGGATGGAATAGTATTTGTTGAACAAAGCCTGTGTGTTGGTTGTAAATCTTGTATTACTGCGTGTCCATGGGGAGTACCTCAGTGGAATCCTGAGACAGGTAAAGTGGTGAAATGTGATTATTGTAAAGACAGGGTAGATGAGGGGCTTAAGCCTGCCTGTATTACCAAATGCACTACAAAAGCTTTGAAATTTATTACTGCCGATGAAGCTTCAAAACTTAAGAGAGAAAAATTCGTAAAGGATACTTATGCCTCTTTATACTGATAATAAAGATTTAATTGCAGTAGAGGAAAACACTAAAATAATAAAGGGTAGTAATGTTATCATTACTACCCTGGATAAGATTGTCAATTGGGGAAGATCCAACTCTTTATGGCCTCTTACTTTTGGATTAGCCTGTTGTGCTATTGAAATGATGGCTGCAGGAGCTTCTCATTTAGATCTTGATCGCTTTGGCATTCTTTTTAGAGCTTCACCTCGGCAAGCCGATGTTATCATTATTGCAGGCACTGTAACTTATAAAATGGCACCTATTGTAAAGCGTGTTTATGATCAAATGCCAGAGCCTAAATATGTAATAGCCATGGGAAGCTGTGCTTGCACAGGAGGTATATTCAATACCTACAGTACTGTTCAAGGAGCAGATCAATTTTTACCTGTAGATGTTTACATTCCGGGATGTCCTCCAAGACCTGAAGCTTTAATGTATGGCTTAATTAAATTAAAAGAAAAAATAATGAAGGAAGAGGGAAGATGGGGCAGTTGGAAATAGAAAAAATAGATGAAACAACTTTTGTTCTTCAAATGGGACCTCATCATCCTGCCACTCACGGTGTGCTTAAACTTTTTTGTGAATTGGAAGGTGAAAGAGTAAAAAAGATTGTACCTGAAGTAGGTTATCTTCACAGGGGTGTTGAAAAATTAGCTGAGTATAAAACTTATCCAGCTGCTATGACTCTTACAGATCGACTTGATTACATATCAAGCATGTCAAATAACATTGCTTATTGTTTAGCTATTGAGAGATTAATGGGGATAGAGCCTCCTGTGCGAGCAAAATTTATAAGAACCATGGTGGCAGAGCTTACAAGACTTAGTAGCCACCTTCTTTGGCTTGCCACTCATGCTCTTGACATTGGTGCCATGACTGTTTTTCTTTATGCTTTCAGAGAAAGAGAACAAATACTACAATTTTTCGAGAAAATTTGCGGCGCACGTCTTACGGTAAGCTACCCAAGAATAGGAGGAGTAAGATTAGACATAAAGAAAAATGTTCTCGAAGAAATTTATGAATTTATGAAGGTTATGCTAAAAAGGGTAGACGAATATGAAACTCTTCTCACCGAAAATCGTATTTGGATCGCAAGAACCAAAGGAATAGGAGTGATTTCTCCTGAGGAGGCTGTTTCCTTAGGGATTACAGGCCCTGCTTTAAGAGGTTCAGGAGTTTGTTATGATATAAGAAAACACGCTCCATACGATGCTTACAGTGAGGTTGATTTTGAAGTGCCTTTAGGACAGCAGGGTGATACCTATGATAGGTATTTATGCAGAATTCGAGAGATGAGGCAGTCTGCTTTCATTGTAAAGCAATGTATTGAGAAAATGCCTGAAGGTGAAATTCTGGCTGAAGAATCACCTGACATGGATTTAACTCCTCAACCAAAAAGGATAATAAAAGGCGGAGAGTCTCTTTGGAGTGGTTTTGTAGAATTTACTGATGAAAAATATGAACTAATTCCAAAAGGAGAAATCTATTCAGCTGTAGAAGCTCCTAAGGGAGAATTAGGGTTTTACATTGTAAGTGATGGAGGAGGGAAACCCTATAGGATGAGAGTGAGAGCTCCTTCTTTTATCCATATATCAGCTATACCAAAGCTTTGTGAGGGACATCTTCTGGCAGACATAATTGCCATAATCGGAACTCTTGATATTGTTATGGGAGAGGCAGACCGATGAACAATTTTATAAAAAGATTATTTTTCATTGATTTGATTAAAGGACTAATTATAACCTTTAAGACAATATTTTCAACACCAGTAACGATTCGTTATCCAAAACAGAAAAGACCAATTGAGCATGGTTTTAGAGGTAGACATGCTTTTGTTCGTGACCCGGAATCTGGTAAAGAAAGATGCGTTGCTTGTACTAAGTGTGCTCAAGTTTGCCCCTCTCAATGCATATACATAGACTTCGCCATAAATTCAGAAACCGGAGCAAGAGTGCTAACAAAGTATGAAATTGATGCTTTAAGATGTATTTTTTGTGGTTACTGTGAAGAAGTCTGCCCCGTTAATGCCCTTGTGCTTACAGAGTTTTTCGAGTATGCTTCCTACGATAGAGAAACTAATTATTTCAATAGAGAGAAGCTTCTTAATAATTGGGATAACTTTATTAAACATCATGAGGAAGTGGAATACCTTAATAAATTTTGGTATTTGCCAGGAATAAACAGAAAGAGAATACCTTCAGCAAAAAGAATTCCAAAACCTGTTTTGAAAGTCATGGATAAAGTAGAGGACTCTTAAATGGAACCGGGAACTTACATACCAACTAAATACTTACCTATTCTTATTGCTTTAGCATTTTCAACAATTTTTGGGGTGGTAGGATTATTCATTAATAAAATATTAGCTCCCAAAAAATTCAATCCTGTCAAATTCATAAGCTATGAAAGTGGTAATCTTCCAAGTGGAGATACAAGAAGTAGATTTTTCATAGGATTTTTTTTGCTTGCCATACTCTTCGTGGTATTTGATGTAGAGGTAATATTTCTATATCCTTGGGCTTTAGCATTTGATTTGATTTCATTAGAAGGATTTTTGGCCATGATAATTTTTATTAGCCTTATTTTAGTTGGTTATATTTACGAAATTTTCATAGGAGCCCTCAAATGGCACAAGAAATAGGAAATTTTCAAAAATTAATAGAAAAAATAAGAGTTCTTTTTGCAACAGAAATAATTGAAATAAAAGAGTTTAGAGGGCAGATTGCTATATTGATAAATAAACAAAATGCAAAGAAGATTATTAAATATCTAAAGGAACAAGAAGGTTTTAATCATCTTCAGGATCTCTGCGGAGTTGATTATTATCCAGAAAAACCAAGATTTGAAGTTGTTTACAATCTATACAGTATTTGGAGAAAAATGCATCTTAGAGTAAGAGTTAAAGTTCACGAGGAAGACCCTGAAATAGATACTGTTACAGATCTTTGGCAAGGTGCTAATTGGCACGAAAGAGAATGTTATGACATGTTCGGGATTAGCTTTAAGGGACATGCAGAATTAAGAAGAATACTTATGCCAGAAGACTGGAATGGGCATCCTCTTAGAAAAGATTATCCTCTGAAGGGTAAGGAAATTTGGAGTGGGTTTAGACAGTTATTTAATCAAAATTTTCTTGATGATGGAGGATATTGATGTTAGAGTTCCTTTTAATGATAATAAAAACCGTGATTGTTTTTGCAATTGTACTTACTCATGTTGCCTACACCACCTATGCAGAGAGAAAGATAATTGGCCGTGCTCAGGCAAGAATGGGGCCTATGGAAGTTGGTCCTCATGGATTACTTCAGCCTATAGCAGATTTTATAAAAATATTTTTCAAAGAGGATATTATACCTGTAAAGTCAGAAAAGTTTATTTTTCAGATTGCACCTTTGATTGTTTTAATCTTTACAATGGTTAATTTAACTGTTATACCTTTTACTGCCAATTTTGTATTGGCTGATTTAAATATAGGATTGCTCTTCATATTAGCTTCTGCATCAATTGCTGTATATGGAATTATACTGGCTGGTTGGGCATCAAACAGTAAGTATTCTTTTCTTGGAGGACTTCGCTCTGCAAGTCAGGTTTTATCTTATGAAATTGCTCTTGCTCTAAGTCTTGCAGGAGTTGTACTTGCCTCGGGCTCTCTTAATCTAAGGGATATTGTGATAGCTCAGCATAATTCAATCTTTGGCATTTATGCTATACCTCAAATAATCGGGTTTGTTATTTTCATTATTGCAGCCTTTGCAGAGACTAATAGAGCTCCTTTTGATCTTCCTGAAGCTGAGACAGAACTTGTAGCGGGATATTTAACAGAATACAGCGCATTCCGATATGCTTTGTTTTTCCTTGCTGAATATGTAGCCATGTATATAATGGCATCTTTATGTGCCCTATGTTTTTTGGGAGGTTGGACTGTTCCTAAGTTTTTAACCCATCTATTTCCCTTTCTCCATAAAGTTCCTGGCTTACTATGGTTTGCTATCAAGGTTTATGCTTTCATATTTTTATACATTTGGGTTAGAGCTACTCTTCCAAGATACAGATTTGATCAGCTATTAAACATAGGCTGGAAAGTGCTCATCCCAGCTGGAATAATTAATTTAATTATAATTGCCTTTGTTAAGAAATTCCTTTAAGGGGATTGGAAATGGTAAAAATAATTTTCGGATATTTTGCCATAGTAATTATCGCCTCAGCCTTAGCTGGTATAACAAGGAAAAATCTTGTTTATAGTTTGTGTTGGATACTTCTTATGTTCATTCATATTGGTGGACTTTATCTTTTACTAAATGCAGAATTCTTAGCTATGGTTCAACTTATAGTTTATGCTGGTGCTATTCTTGTAATGTTTCTTTTTGTAATATTTTTGCTCAACTTAAAGGAAGAGATTAAAGAGGCGGTCTTCATACATAAATGGTCTTCAAGGCTTTACGGTATAATTTTTTTAATATTTTTTGCTTTTTTGGGTGTCTGGAACTTCAAAAACAACTTTAAAGGCCTTTACTCTATTGAATTTATTGAAAAAGAGGGACATACAAAAATAATAGGCACAGTACTTTTCAATGAATATTTATTTCCTTTTTTAATTTTAGGTTTTATCTTGCTTGTTCCTTTGTTGGGAGTAGGGATTGTGGCATTGAGGAGGAAAACCAATGGTACCACTTAGTTACTACCTTATATTGAGCGTAATTGTCTTTTTTATTGGAGCATTTAGCTTTTTAACGAGAAGAAATCTTATCATGATGTTTTTATCTATTGAAATAATGCTTAATTCTGTAAATATCTCACTTGTGGCTCTAAGCCATTATATGCAGGACATAAGAGGGCACATACTTGCCCTTTTTGTTATAGCCTTGGCTGGTGGTGCAGTGGCAGTAGGTTTGATTATTCTTGTTTTGGCTTATAGAAATAGAAAAACTATAAAACTTGAAGATTTCAATCTTTTGAGGGAAGAATGATGAATATAGAGTATTCTTATTTACCTTTAATACCAATATTTGTTTCTCTTTTAGCAATCCCTCTCATAATTGTAACAGGTGAGCGAAATCCTAATCTAAGGGAGTTTTGGTCTTTATTAGCAGGTATTATAAAATTTTCAGTTATTGCCATTATGCTTCCTAAGATTTTATCGGGCACAGTAATTGAGTGCCAAGTTTTTCAAATTTTGCCGGGTATAGAGGTAAAATTTAGGGTAGATGCCTTAGGAATGTTATTTGCTATAGGCGCATCCTTTTTATGGATACTTACAACTTTCTATTCTATCGGTTATATGCGGGGTCACAAGGAGAAAAAACAGACAAGATACTTCGCATGTTTTGCAGCAGCTCTCTCAACAACCATAGGTGTTGCTTTCTCAGCAAATCTTTTCACTATGTTTTTATTTTATGAAGGATTAACTTTTGTAACTTATCCTTTAGTGGCTCATCATGAGACTGAAGAAGCAAAGGCAGGTGCAAGAAAGTATGCTATATATCTGATAGGTGCAGCAAAAGTCTTTCTGGTGGCAGCTATTGTTATCACATATTTAATTGCCGGAACCCTTGATTTTAAAAAAGGTGGAATATTTTCTGAAACATTAAGGCATACCTATTCGGGAATTCTTAGTATTGTATTTTTGATGTATCTTTATGGATTTGCAAAGGCTGCTTTAATGCCCCTGCATGGATGGTTACCTGCTGCAATGGTGGCTCCAACTCCTGTAAGTGCTTTACTTCATGCTGTAGCAGTGGTGAAAACAGGCGTATTTACCATTTTAAGAGTCATATTTTTTGTTTATGGTGTAGATTTTCTTAAAGAACTTCCATCTACTGACATAGCTTTATTTATGGCTGCTTTTACCATTACAGTAGCATCAATGATTGCACTAACAAGAGATAACATTAAAGCACGATTGGCTTTTTCTACAGTGAGCCAACTTTCTTATATTATTCTTGGAGCTTTATTGCTCACCTATAACGGTATGATAGGGGGCATAATTCATATTTCAAACCATGCCTTTGCAAAAATAACTCTCTTCTTCTGCGCTGGTTCACTCTATGTGTGTGCCCATAAAACAGAGGTTAGTCAACTTGACGGAATTGCAAAGAAAATGCCTTGGACCATGGCAGCTTTCACAATCGGAGCCTTAGGAATGATAGGCGTTCCGCTGGTAGGTGGTTTTGTAACAAAGTGGTATCTTCTTTTAGGAGCTCTTGAAAGAGGAAGTATGGAAATATTATCCCTTTTACTCCTGAGCTCTCTTCTCAATGCAGGATACTTTTTACCCATAATTTACCGAGCTTACTTTAAGAATTTTCCTGAATCTCATCATCAGGGGCATACTCATGAAATTAAAGAGAATACCCTCATGGCAGTAATTTTGACGATTACTGCTCTATTAAGCATAATTGGTGGGTTATATCCTGATTTTATAGTTAACCTTGCAAAGGAGGTTTTAAAGTGACAGAGAGGGAAAGAGAGGAAAAAATGATTTTAAAACATGAACCCATACCTATTTATAGAAAACTTTTCTATATACTTTTTATTTTGCTAAGTGGATACTTATTATTTATTTTCTTGAATGCCTTTATGAGGAGTTAGCAATGGAGAAAAAAAATTTTTTTGATGAACCAAAAAATGTGAAGAAGTTTTTTGCAGTTTTCTATGTAATTGTTATAATTTTTCTCTTTGCTGAATTATTAATCCATAAACATGCTTATTTTCCATGGGAGGAATTTCCCTTTTTTCATGCCTCTTTTGGTTTCGTAGCCTTCGTTTTTTTGATATTTATAGCAAAACACATCCTAAGGCCCGTAGTTAAAAGGAAGGAGGATTACTACAATGACTAACATTATTCCTCCTGCTTTGATATTTATTATTGGTGCTTTTTTACTACCTCTTTTTAGGGGTAAACTACAAAGTATTTATCTATTGGTTTTGCCGATTTTAGGTTTCATTAATTTTATAAATATTCCTGAAGGAGTCCACTGGACACTAAAATTTTTAGAATATGAGCTTGTCTTAGTAAGAGCTGATAAGATAACTGTTCTTTTTGGATATATCTATCATATTATTACTTTCATAGCATTAATATACTCTCTTCATTTGGAAGAAAAGGGGCAACACATGGCTGCATTAATTTATGCAGGTTCAGCCTTGGGTGTAGTTTTTGCTGGAGATTTATTGACTCTATTTATATTTTGGGAAATAATGGCATTTAGTGCTTTTTATCTTGTCTGGGCCTCAAGAACAAAAGAGTCTTATGGAGCAGGACTAAGATATATTTTAGTCCATATATTTGGTGGCCTATGTCTTCTTGTAGGGATTATTATGCATTATCATGAGACAGCTTCCTTAGCTTTTAATTTTATTGGGTTAAAAGGATTGAGTTCATGGCTTATATTCATAGGATTTGGTCTAAACTGTGCATTTCCAGGACTTCATGCCTGGTTACCCGATGCTTATCCTCGCACAACTCCTACTGGTGGTGTTTTTATGTGGACCTTCACAACTAAGACCGCTATTTATGTACTTGCAAGGGGATATGCGGGTACAGAAATTCTTGTATGGATAGGAGCAGTGATGACCGTCTTTCCAATTTTTTTTGCTGTTATTGAAAATGACCTTAGGAAGGTTCTCTCCTATAGTCTTATAAACCAGCTGGGATATATGGTTACCGGAATTGGTATTGGAACTCAACTCTCCCTAAATGGAACCTTTTCCCATGTATTCTGTCACATTCTGTATAAGGCTTTGCTTGTTATGTCAATGGGAGCGGTACTTTACAGAACAGGCAAAATAAAATGCACTGACTTGGGAGGACTT
>CALDSV010000010.1 GCA_937924475.1 uncultured bacterium | reverse complement strand
AATCTCTGGTTTAGTTAATAAACCTCTTACTAAGCCTATAATTCTCTTCTCTAAAGAAGTTAGTTCCTCTATCTTACACATGTAATCTCTTTTGAATTCAAAGGCTTCTAAGAGTTTTATTGCTTCTCTATATAGATTTTTTTCATCTGCAATTTTATGATATAAAGCAGGAAGAAGAATATTTTCTAATGTTCTTATATTATTTATCAAACCTCCTGTTTTAAAAACTACAGCAATTTTTTTTCTTATTTCAAAAAGTTTGTCTCTCCTTATGTCTCTAAGATTTTGTCCCATAAAAAAGATTTCTCCGCTCTTTGGTCTTTTCATCCCTATTAGCAACTCCAAAAATTCCTCTCCCTGTGCTTCTTCTTCAAAGACAAAACATGCCTTCTGTCCTCTTTGAATATGAAAATTCATTTTTTCTTTAATTAACTCTCCTGTAATTTCAATAGCACTAATCATCTAAATCATTTTTGTAATGAAGTCAATTATAACATCAATCAGAAAAAGAAAGAATATGCCTCCTGTTAAAGCTTTTGTAGTTCTCTGAGGAATCTCAGTAGGACTTTTTTTTACAGAAATTCCGTGCCATATACAAATTAAACAAATAGCAAAACCGAACAACAAAGATTTCAAAAAAGCTATGGCCACATCTTTAAGATAAAATTGATCAAAAAGAGCATTCATATTTTCTGAAAAGGAAACACCCATCAAAAAACTTGCGATAAAAACTCCTCCGAAGAGGGCTGCAAGCTGAAAATAAACACATAACACTAAAGCAGAGAAGGTAACTCCGTATAGACGAGGTTTTAAAAGATATACTTCTGGCTTAATACCCATAGCTTCAATATAATAAATTTCTCTACCTAATTTCATAGTAGCAAGTTCTGTAACAATTGCAGAACCACTTCTTGTAAGAATTATAAGGCCTGTAAAAAGTGGTCCTATTTCTTTTAAAACAATAACCAAAAGTATCTTACCAATTATACTACTTGAACCTGTACCAGTTATAGACATTATTTGAAGAACTATTATAAGACCTATGAGCAATCCCGAAAAAATAATAATTGGAAAAGCTTCAACGCCAGTGAAATAAATCTGTCTTAAGAGGACCTCTATAATTGGTGACATTTTTTTTTTTGCCTTATGCAAGGCTTCAGTCATATACTTAATGATTCTCATATTTTTTAAAACTTCATTACCTGGTAACTATAACATGCCTATTTAAAAAAGTTTTGACTCTCTGAAAATAAAAAGACAAGGAAACAGTTAACACTTCAATCATTTTATTAGTATTTCTTTTTTTGTTATTTTATATAATTTTAACAGCTAACTTTTGAGGGAATACATTTTCCATCCTTATCAGGACAACATCTTTCACAAAAATGCTTACCACTGCTATCACAACAGCAAACTCTCTCATAACAACCATTTGGTTGAATACTCCATTCGGAACAACTTACTGACGATGCATATAAAACAACCTTCTCCAAACTAATGCTGCAGGAATTTGATTTTTCATAGATGTTAATATTAGATTGACTTGTAGAGGCAAATAAAAAAACAAAGCTCGCTAAAAGGATAATTAATTGTAATTTTTTCATTTCATAATCCTCCTTAAATTTTCCTCTTAAGGTTGAAATCTATCTATCCTCAGATTTTTACCCATTATAACATTTTAAGTATCTCTTTTCAATACAAATCTGACTTTGATTTCTCAAGATTTCTGTCCTTTTGTAAACAAAGCATCTACTCCTTTCCTTTTCCCACAAACAATTTTTATCAAAGGGACGAAGATTCATGTAAAATCATAGTTATTTTCGTGACAGTATGAATCACCAAGTCCCATAAAAATAGTGCTTTTATGTCTCCACTCTATTTATTCTTTTGCTAACTCCGAAAATTTTAAATACTTTTTGCATTTTGCATATCTAACCTTAGCAAAGAATTCTTAATGAATCAAGATCAAGAAATTATCATGAAGCAATTGAGCACTATCTCAATTCCCTCCTAAACAGCAAACCTTTTTGCATTCTTAGCTATAATAACCAAATTTTATTGCAAACACTTCCATATAAAAGGCAAAGTAATCTTAACACTACAGGTTTTCTAAGAAAAAGAGCAAGGAGATTTCCTAAGCTCTTTGTGCCTCGCAATTAGACTCTCCACTCTGTTTCGAAGCTACTCTGAACTTCTGAATACTAAATTTATCAAAACTTATGATATAATTTTTTGTATGAAATTCAATTCAATTAAATTTTCAAAACTCTCAACTTTTCTTTATTCCATTGGTTTAGTGATTGTCTTTCTTGAATTTGCACTTAAGTTTTACGGAAAAAGCATTTGCCAGACAGAGGGATGTAGGGTTGTAGAAAGTTTTGTTAAAGGCGGAGATATTGTCTTACTGTTAATTGGTATGGGCTTGTTTGCAACTTTGTTGTTGCTTTCTTTTGTTAAAAGATTTTATTTCTTACACTCTTTAATTTTGATATCTGCCATGGCCGTAGAGGGTTATCTCTTAGCGTTTCAAGCTTTCGTTATAAAGGAATTTTGTATTTTTTGCTTAGTAGTGTTTACAATTCTTCTTTTGTCTTCCCTTTTAAGGTTTTTGATGGGGCACAGGGAGCTTGTCTTTGCTTTTGTTTGTTTTGCATCTTTGTTTTTAATTACCTATTTGGTAAATCCACGCATTTCTGATTTTCCCTCTGCTAAACAAAATTATGTTCTTGTCTACTCAAAAGACTGTCCTCACTGTAAAGAGGTAATCCAGTTTTGTGAGCAAATGTCAATACCTATTCATAAAATAGAAGTAGATAAAGTTTCAGGATTAATGCGGGCTTTAAACTTAAAGTCAGTACCTATTTTATACTGTAACGAAGGTTTAGAGAAAAAATTTATTCTGGGAGCAGAAAACATTAAAGGATACCTTCTGACAAAAAATGCTTTTAAGCAAAAGGAAGAGGGATTTTGTCCTCTCTTTGAAGCCTCAGAATGTAAGTGAATCTTTTTTTAAAGAAGTCAAAAATTTTTTCCTAACACACCCTTAGGATAAGATTACTTTTTAAAACTCTTCATTTTGTGAATAACCTTGCAAATTTAGACCTTTAATGCTCATAATAGATAACAAAACACTTTAAGGAGGACTATTATGCGCAGAATTTTACTTTCAGAAAAGGAGATACCCAAAAAGTGGTATAACATACAGGCTGATATGCCAAAGCTTCCATCTCCACCACTCAATCCAAAAACAAAAAAACCCGTCTCTCCAGATGACTTAAAACTAATATTTCCTATGGCTCTAATCGAACAAGAAGTAAGTACTGAAAGATGGATAAGTATTCCAGAGGAGGTCCTGAACATTTATGCCAGCTTTCGTCCCACTCCTCTCTATAGAGCTATTGCCTTAGAAAAAGCCTTAAACACTCCTGCAAAAATATATTTTAAGCATGAGGGCTTGAGCCCAGCTGGTAGTCACAAAACTAACACATCAATACCTCAGGCTTATTACAATAAAAAAGAGGGTATAAGGAGAATAGCCACGGAGACTGGTGCAGGGCAGTGGGGATCTGCTCTCGCCTTAGCTGGCACTCTTATGGGAATAGAGATTACAGTCTATATGGTTAGAGTAAGCTATAATCAGAAGCCTTACAGAAGAATAATGATGGAAACCTGGGGGGCTAAGGTTTATCCATCTCCCTCTGATAAAACAGAAGCAGGTAAAAAAATTCTCCTTGAAAATCGTGAACATCCTGGCACACTTGGAATAGCCATTTCAGAAGCTGTGGAAGATGCAGCCACGAACAAAGACACAAATTATGCTCTTGGTTCAGTACTCAACCATGTTTTACTCCATCAAACAATAATAGGACTTGAATGTAAGAAACAGCTTGAACTTGTGGGAGATTACCCTGATGTAGTAATTGGTTGTTGTGGTGGTGGAAGCAATCTGGGCGGAATTAGTTTTCCCTTTCTCCACGATAAAATAAACGGTAGAGATTTAAGAGTTATTGCTGTTGAGCCTTCTTCATGTCCTACCCTTACAAAGGGAGAATTCAGATACGATTATGGAGACACAGCAGGACTAACGCCTCTTTTAATGATGTATACCTTAGGTCATGATTTTGTCCCTCCAGGAATTCATGCAGGTGGACTTAGATATCATGGAGATTCTCCCCTGGTAAGTCAACTATGTAATGATGGATTAATAGAATCTACAGCAGTAGGGCAAACAGCTGTTTTTGAAGCAGCTCTACTTTTTGCACGAACCGAGGGAATTATCCCAGCACCTGAAAGCGCCCATGCCATAAAAGTGGCTATAGATGAAGCATTAAAAGCTAAAGATGAGGCAAAGGAAAGAGTGATTCTCTTTAATCTAAGTGGTATAGGATTCCTTGATTTACCATCCTATGAAGCTTATTTATCTGGCAAGCTTTGTGATTTTGAATATCCAGATGAAAAAATAAAGGAATCTCTATGTAGATTACCGGTAATTGAAATTTAAAACTCTGTTTCTTTTTGAGACCAAATTTTCTTGAGTCCTATAGGAGCAAAAAGAGTGGTAAAAGCAACTACGAAAATGATAACTGCATATAGGGTATTATCATAAATTCCACTTAAACGACCAAATTCAGCAAAGATGAGGCCTACTTCTCCTCTTGGAAGCATAGCTATTCCCACACTTAATTTCTCCCTAAGAGTGCCTCTAATTACAAATCCCGCTGATAATTTTGTCAATAAAGCAATAATGAACAACACGGCACTAAGAATCCAGAAATTAACTGAAGTAAAATCTATGGCTTTCAAATTAATTTGTAAACCCACATATACAAAAAATATGGGAGTAAACAACCATATTAAGGGATTTAAGGATTCTTCTATTTTATGAATAATTGCTTTGTCTGCTTGAAAAGCTGCTGCGAAAGGGATGGTAAATCTTCTTGAAAAGGCAATTCCTGCAGTGAAAGCACCAAGAATCTCTGGAGAGCCTATTTCATGAGCTGCATAGGCAAAAAGTAAAATTACAGCCACTACTACAGGAGGTACAAAATCAAGAGTGTCAAGCTTTTTTGAAAGACTACTTACTAAATAGGCAAATATTTTCCCTACAATTGGTGCAAATAGGAAAAATGTAAAAATATAGAGTACTAAAAGAATAATAGCATTAACATTTATCTGGAGAGTTTTTGAAAACTCATAAAGTGCTGCAAGAACTACAACACCAAAAATATCATCAAGCACTGCAGCAGCAAGAACAATTTGAGCAAATTTTTCTCTCATTTTCCCAATATCCTCAAGAACTCTCACAGTAACACCAATACTTGTAGCTGTGAGAGTTCCGCCTATAAAGAGAGAAGTAATAGTTAAAAATTAAAAATGTAGTAAGATATTAAAAATCCTATAATCATAGGTGCAAGGGCTCCTGTAATTGCTACAGCAGCAGCTGAGAAACCTACCTTCTTTAGTTGTTTTAAGTCTGCTTCAAGTCCAATATGAAAAAGTAGCAGTATTATCCCTAACTCTGCAAGAAGCCTCATAACATCACTTAAAGGAATAATACCAAGCACACTCTGACCAAGAATAATTCCTACAAATATTTCACCAATCACAGAGGGAATTCCAATTTTAGCAAAGATATCACCCGAAAGGCTTGCAAAAAAGAGTAAAATGGCGAGATAAAGAAAAATTACGTGAATTTCCATAAAAAATTATAACATTTTAGTCTATTTTGCCCCAAATTTAAATATGTTACAATATAATTAATGAAATTAACTTTCAGACTTATTTTTTCTCTTTTCTTAGGCATTACAATTGTCGTAGCAATTTTTTCTTACATTCAAATAACTGATGAAAGAGATCGTCTTCAAGGAGAAATTGAACGAAGAAGCATAATTCTTGCCGAAACTCTTAAAGAATCAATTGTGACTCTCATTGAAACAGGCCAATTTGATAGATTAAACCGTATTTTAGAAAAATTTGGTAGCCGAGAAAGATTAAAGGGAGTTGCTGTTTTTGATGCCTTAGGAAATGTTATATCCTCCAACTCATCACTTAAATCTCAAATATCTAAACCCCCAGTGGAGGTAATAAATGCTCTTGCTGAAAAATCTCCAAAATCTAAGTTTATAAAAATTGATAAGGAAAAGTTATACATTTATGTTACACCTTTATTTTCTGAGGCTTTTGAAGAAGAATATCTTATCGGTGCTTTAGCTTTTTTTCAAGACTCTTCCTATATTGATATAAGAGTGAAAGAATTGTGGAAACAAAATCTGATTCGTTTGCTTGCTTTAACTATTTCAATTGTAGCAGTTTCGATTATTGTAATTAAGTGGAATATCAAAGCTCCAATTGTGCGAATGGCTGAATGGCTTAAAGAATTAAGAAAAGGAAACATAAATAATCCACCTTCTGATATTTATGTGAAAGGAGATATTCTTGCTCCTTTAGTAAAAGAAGTAACCTCTCTCATAAAAACGCTTTCAATGATTAAGGCAAAAGCTGAAGAAGAAGAAAGGCTTAGGGCAACTTCAAATTCTCTTTGGAATGCTGAAAAACTTAAAGAATTTATAAGAGAAGAGTTAGGGAATAAAAAGCTATACATTTTATCAAACAGAGAACCTTATATGCATGTAAGAGATGGTGAACAAATAAAATGCATTGTACCACCTGGAGGACTTGTTACAGCCCTTGATCCTGTAATGAAAGCCTGTGACGGAGTTTGGATTGCTCATGGTGCTGGTGAGGCTGACAGAGAAGTTGTAGACAGAGATGATAAAATAAAAGTTCCACCGGAAAGACCATCTTACACCTTAAAGAGGATATGGCTTACAAAAGAAGAAGAAAAAAGATACTACTATGGATTTTCCAATGAGGGTCTTTGGCCTCTATGCCATATCACCTATGTAAGACCAATTTTTAGAAAAGATGACTGGATTGAGTATCAAAGAGTAAATGAAAAATTTGCTAATGCATTGCTTGATGAAATAAAGGAAGAATCTTCACCACTTGTTCTTGTTCAAGATTATCATCTTGCTCTTGTTCCACTCTTAATAAAACAAAAAAGACCTGATGCTAAGATAGCTTTATTTTGGCACATTCCATGGCCCAATCCTGAAGTATTTGGTATTTGTCCCTGGGCAAGAGAAATTCTCATTGGTATGCTTGCTGCAAACTTGATAGGTTTTCATATTCAGTTTTACTGTAACAATTTCCTTGATACAGTAGATAGATTCCTTGAATCAAAAATAGATTGGGAACATTTTTCAATAGAAAGAAGAGGACATGTAACAACTGTTAGGCCTTTCCCTATCAGTGTAAGTATTGAAGATTTTGCCTTTGACTCTCACAACAAAGATGAAATAAGAAAAAAACTTCTCAAGGAACTTGGAATAAAAGCAGACTACATTGCAGTAGGAGTTGACAGAATTGACTATACAAAGGGTATTCTTGAAAGATTTCTTGGAATCGAGAGATTTCTGGAAAAATATCCTGAATTTGTTGGTAAATTTAGTTTTATTCAGTTCGGTTCACCAAGTAGAACCCATATAAAACAATACAGAGAGATTATGGAAGCTGTAGAAGAACTTGCGGATAAAATTAACTGGAAATTTCAGGGAAATAGTTATAAACCTATAATTTTTCTCAAGGGTCACTATCCTCACTCAAAAATAATACCTTTTTACAAAATAGCAGATGTATGCATGGTAACCTCTCTTCATGATGGAATGAATCTTGTTGCAAAAGAGTTTGTGGCATCAAAAGATGACAATAGTGGAATGCTTATTTTAAGCCAATTCGCTGGAGCCTCAAGAGAATTTAAAGATGCTATTATCATTAATCCCTATGATATTGAAAGCTTAGCTGATGCCATATATGAGGCTTTAACAATGGATGAAGAAGAAAAAAGAGAAAAAATGGCAAGAATGCGTGCTTATATTATAGAAAGAAATATATATCGGTGGATTAGAGACATTATTGTTGCCCTTGTAAGTGTATGAGATGGCAGAATATCTTTTTCATTCAAATTGGCTTGAAAGAATAAATCAGCAAGACATATTTATCTTTTTTGATTTTGATGGAACTCTTGTTCCCATAATGAAAAATCCAGATGATTGTTATTTATCGGAACATACCAAAGAGATCTTATCTAAACTTAAAGAGAAAACAAAAATATGCATAATAAGCGGCAGAGACATAAAAGATTTAAAAAAGAGAGCCTCTATTGAAGGTATATGTTACTGTGGAAGTCATGGACTACAAATAGAAGGATATGATATAAATTATTTTAATCCTGAAACTAAAAGACTAAAACCAATAATAGATGAAGCTTACATTCTAATTAAGGAAATGGTGAAGGGCTTTGAAGGAGCCATAGTTGAAAAAAAATCATTTTCATTTACCCTTCATTTTCGTCAGGTTAATCCTGCAATAAGAAAAAAGCTAAAAAAGTATTTTTTTGAAATAATTAATACCTTCAAAGAAAAAGAGATAAAAATTCAAAATGGAAAAATGGTTTTTGAAATATTACCAGCAATTGATTGGAATAAAGGCAAGTCAATTTCTTTTATTTTAAAAAAGTTTGACAAAAAAGTTTTACCAATTTTTGTTGGTGATGATCTTACTGATGAGACAGCTTTTTGTGAGCTTAAAGACTATGGTCTTACAATTAAAGTGGGTAACTCAAAAAAAACTGTGGCAAAATATTTTTTAAAAAATCAAGCAGAAGTTTATAAGTTTATTAAAATTATGAACGAGGTTTTAAATGTTTGAGTGGATAGAGAAAAACTGGATTTCCATCATTGTTCCTTTAGTAGTTTTTCTTTCATTTATAATTCTGTCTTTCTGGATAAGATTTAAGTTTCTTAAGTATATTTCCGCAAAGTTGGAAAACTTCAAGTGGATTGGTAGAGATATACTTTTAGAAAATGTCTCCTTTCTCATTTTTTATTGGACTATAATATTAGGAACCTATATAGCAGTTGAAATATCTCCTCTTAAGGATTCGTTATATGTATTTATATCAAGAGTTCTTCTTTCTGGATTTTTTTTGTCTCTAATTTATGCATTATATAAATTTGCAATAGGGGTCTTAAACCTTTATACTGAGAGAGTTAAAAAGCCTCTGCTGGGTCCATTCAAACATCTTAGAACTTTTTTAACTATATCAATATGTTTAACTGGCCTATTAATAATTTTTGAAGTGTGGAGAATTCCTACTAAATCTTTTTTTATCTTCATAGTTGTTGGCTCAGTAATTGCTTTTCTTACTTTCAGAGAAAACATATTAAATTTTATCTCTGGCTTTGAAATAATAAATAGCGACATCGTTAAAAAAGGTGATTACATAAGGCTTGAATCTGCAGAAGAAGGAACTGTGACAAATGTAACATGGAGACATGTTGAGATAAGGAGCTTTGATGAAAAGTTGATATTGATTCCTAACCATAAATTTATCAAGGCTAAACTTGAGATACTCAGAAAACCACCTAAAAAAGCAAAAGAACCTTTTAGATTTTATACAAGGCTTAATTTAAAGGAACTAACAGGTTTGAAAGCAAAAAACTTAAAAGAATTATTGGATTATATAAAAAAAGTGCCCAATTCTGTAATTTTCTATCATACCCATGATTTTATTGAAGAATATCAATATTTAGTGCCGCAGCCATCTAATGAATTTGCCCTATGGATTGGAAATATTTTAGGATACGAGGCTGTTGCTGAAAAGCTCTCTACAATTGACATATATGAGTTTTCTAATATGGAAGAGATAAGAAAAAGAATTTCTGATATTTTGGAAGAATACATCAACAGTAATCCCTCAGAAAAAGAATGCGATGAAGGAGAGGAGTTCCATTTTATTAAATCTGTAAGTGTTGTTATGCCCACACCTTATATTGCTCATGATTTGAGAGAATTTGTCCAGATTTTAAAATTTATTAGCCCTAATTCTTTATTTTTCCATATATATGAAGCACGCCTGAGGTTAGGAAAAGTGACAAATGACTTTTCATTATGGTTAAAAGAAAGCCTTGGTGAGGAAGATCTTGCAGAGAAAATCATCAACATTGACCCTTATATGGATACAATTGAAAACATAAGAGAAAAAATAGTTTCCATAATTGAAGAGCATCTTGAAACGGAGGAAGTAAGTTGAATAAAGAGCTAAAAACTACAAGACCTAAGCTTAGAGACTATGAACCATTAATAGGTAGATGCGTTCTTGAAGAGCTAAAAATTCTTGCAGATAAACTTTCAGGGAAGACTATTCATAATATAAATTCTACCTACATCGGTGGTGGCGTTGCTGAAATACTTTCAAGAATGGTTCCATTTCTTAATGAACTTGGAGTAAAGACAAAATGGAGTGTAATCAAGGGAGACAATGAATTTTTCAATATTACTAAAAAATTCCATAATGCATTACACGGTAAAAAAGAGGAATTCAAAGAAAGTGATTTTGATTATTTTCTTGAGATAAACAGGAAAAATTCAGAAGAACTTAATTTATCAGAAGATATAATCTTTATTCATGATCCACAGCCAGTGGCTCTTGTACAGAAAAGAAAGGAAGTAGGAGAAAAATGGCTTTGGCGTTGTCATATAGATGTATCAAATCCTGATGAAAAAATATGGAATTTTATAAAAACCTATGTTGAAAACTATGATGCTGCTGTTTTCTCAGCCCCAAACTTTGCAAAACCTCTTAGAATAAGAATGGCTCTAATCTATCCTTCTATAGATCCATTAAGCAACAAAAATAAAGAGCTTTCAGAAGATCAAATCAATTCTGTGTTATATAAATATGGCATAGACAAAAAAAAGCCTATCATTCTTCAAGTTTCAAGATTCGATTATCTTAAAGATCCTGTTGGTGTTATAAAAGCCTTTGAAATGGTAAGAAAAACCATACCTTGTCAATTAATTCTTGCTGGTGGAACAGCCACTGATGATCCCGAATCAGATAAAGTATTAGGTGAAGTCAAAGAAGTAGCTGGAAAAAATCCTGATATACGTATACTTCTTCTACCTCCAGACAGTGACATTGAGATAAATGCATTACAAAGAGCAGCTACAGTAGTTGTCCAAAAATCAATAAAAGAAGGCTTTGGATTGACTGTAACAGAGGCTTTATGGAAAGGTAAACCTGTTGTTGCCTCTGCTGTAGGAGGCATTTTGCTACAGATTAAACATAAAATCACAGGCTTACTTTGTCATTCCATAGAGGGTGCTGCCTATGCTATAAGAACGCTTCTTACAAATCCAGAATATGCTAAATGGCTGGGGAAAAATGGTCATGCCCATGTAAAGCAAAATTTTCTAATAACCAGACATCTTAAGGACTATTTAATTTTATTTCTCACTCAGTACTTTAAGGATGATTTGTTATATTTGCAGTAGGTTATTATGAATTATATCCTTTTTCGGTATCTAAAATAAGCATGATATGTTTAAGCATTATATCTATTCCCTAAAAGAGAAAAAACCTTAAAATTTTTGATAAAATAAAAAATGGAATTAAAATATGTTTTTTACTTTATTTTTGGAGGTTTAATTGTAAGTTTAGTAAGCTATTTTGCCAGTCACGCTAAAGGGTTAATTGCTGCTTTTTTTGCAAATTTACCAGTCATTACTTTTACTACTTTCATTCTCATATATCTTGAATCAGGAGAAAAAAATGTACTTGATTATGCAAAAAGTTTATTGATAATGCTTCCTCCCTGGTTAGCTTATATTTTTTCAATTCTCCTATTAGGTCCAAAATTAGGTATAATACCTTCACTGGTAATAGGTTTAGGTAATTATTTTTTATTATCTTTTTTTATTATTAAATTTTCGGGCATGAAAATTTAGAATGAAAATTATAAGGAGAGGAAACTATGAAGAAAATTAAAATCAATATTGACGGTATGACTTGCGGGCACTGTGTGAAAAGAGTTACAGATGCTCTCAATTCCGTGGGTATTAATGATGCTCAAGTAGAAATAGGACATGCTATCTTATCCTTTGATGAAAAAATAGTAACCATAGAAAAAATTAGTGAAGTTTTGAAGGAAGCAGGATATACACTTAAAGATTGGCAGAGTCTATAAGTATACCATCTATCATTTTAAAATTTCTCATGCATTTCTGAGCCAGCCTTTCATTGTGAGTTACTATTACAAAGGTTGTTCCTCGAGTTTCATTAATTTTTTTAAATAATTCAAAGAGTTCAGAAGCAGCTTTTGAGTCAAGATTTCCTGTTGGTTCATCAGCAAGAATTATTTTTGGATCGTTAAAAAGGGCTCTGGCAACTGCTACTCGTTGTTGCTCACCACCGGAGAGTTCACTTGGTTTGTGTAAAGCTCTCTCATGAATTCCCAAGTCTTTTAATAGACTGTATGCCTTTTCCTCAATCTCTTTCTTGCTTTCTTTATTTTTGCTATATTCATGTCCAATCAATCTTGAAAGAATGATATTTTCTAATACATTAAATTCTGCCAAAAGATAGTGAAATTGAAATACAAACCCAATGTACTTATTGCGAAATTTTGATAATTCAAAAGATGAAAGAGTTGTAGGATCAATTTTTCCTTGAAGATCAAATTCAATTTCACCAGAAGTGGGGAACTCAAGTGTTCCTAAAATATGTAAAAGAGTGCTTTTCCCAGCCCCAGAAGCGCCTGTAATTGCAATCATTTCTCCTTCATAAATATTAAGATTTATACCTTTAAGGACTTCTAATTGCCCAGCCTTTGTTATATATTTTTTCTTAAGGTTTTTTGTCCTTAATATCTCTTTTTTCATCTGATTTAAAGGGCTTGCTCATTTCTTCAAATTTTTCCTTTACAGCATCATGAATCTCATCAGCCTTTTTAGCAGCATAATGGAAGGTTTTTTTAACAATACCAGTTGTTCTGTCTCCTATTTCTCTTATTTTAGAGCCTCCAAAAAATAAAGAAACTATCAAAAATACAATCAATAGAATTATTGTTAAACATCCAAGATTTCTTATAAATTTAAACATTATTCATACCTCAATATTTCAATAGGGTTAATTTTTGATGCTCTATGAGCAGGATATAAGGTAGATATTAGGCTTATAAGTAGAGCAGACAGAGAAATAATCATCACATCTATTAATTTTACCTTGACAGGTAATTTGCTTAAATAATAAACATCAGCAGGCAATTTTATGATATCGTAGGATTTTATAATTTCACATACTAACAGTCCTCCCATTAATCCTAATATAGTTCCCACGAATCCTATTATAATTCCCTGAAACATAAAAATATTTCTTATCAATCTATCAGTGGCTCCCATTGATTTAAGTATTGCAATTTCTCTGTGTTTCTCAGTTACATTTACCATCAACATACTAATTATATTAAAACATGCCACAATCACAATTAAAGTTAAAATTATGAACATGGCAAATTTTTCAAGCTTTAGTGCAGAGAAGAGATTCCTGTTCATCTGCATCCAATCTTTAACATAATAAGGATCTCCTAATTCTTTAGTTAAATTTACACTTAAAATATTAGCTTTGTAGACATTTTTTAATTTTAATTGTATTCCGGTAACTTTATCCCCCAAGGAAAAAAATTCTTGAGCTGTTTTTAAATCTACAATAGCAAGATTCGCATCATATTCAAACATGCCTATTTCAAATATTCCTGTTACAATGAATTGTTTTGCCTTAGGTATGATTCCCAAGGGACCAATGGTACCCATTGGTGATATAACAGTAACAGTGTCTCCAGGTAAAACCCCTAATAAGTTAGCAAGCTCTTTTCCGATTATTATCCAAGGGAAATCAGTAAAGTTTTCATACTTATATTTGATATGATTAAATATCTCTGTAGTTTTTCTGTCAAATTCAGGAAGAATTCCTCTTAAATAAATTCCATGAGATCTCTTTGTTGTTGAAATGAGGACTTGTCCCATGACAAAAGGTGAATAACCTAAAATCTCTTCATTCTTAGCTATTTTAGGTATGAGAGAAGTGTAGTTCTCAATTCCTCCTTCAAAATTTAATATAACAGCATGTGCCTGTGCACCGAGAATCTTCCTTTGAAGATCTTCATGAAAGCCACTTATTACGGAAATTACAATAATCAAAGCCATTACTCCTAAGGCTACTCCACTAACGGATATGATAGTACCAAGAGATATCCCGCTTTTTTTACTCTTTAAGTATCTAAATGCAATATAAAGGGGGAGTTTCATTTAGATTCAGGTCTTAGAAGTGGGAAAAGAATAACGTCTCTAATTGATTGATTATCCGTAAGAAGCATAACCAATCTGTCTATTCCAATGCCTTCTCCTGCAGCAGGGGGCATCCCTACCTCTAAGGCTTTAATGAAGTCTTCATCCATCTCTGGAGCTTCTTCATCCCCTTGAAGTCTCTCTTGCACTTGCTTTAGAAATCTCTCCCGCTGATCAATTGGATCATTAAGCTCTGAAAAGGCATTGGCAATCTCTCTGCCAGCAATAAATAATTCAAAACGTTCAACAAGCTCTGGCTGCTCCTTTTTCCTCTTTGCTAAAGGAGAAAGCTCAACAGGATAATCAATTATAAATATAGGCTGAATAAGTTCCGGTTCCACAATTTCTTTAAAAATTTCATCCAATACCTTAGATAAAGTAGCTCCCTTAGGAATATCAATTCCCCTTTTTAGTGCCCACTTAGTTGCTGCTTCAGCATCTCTAAAAACATCATCTGGGACATTTTTTTCTCTAAGAGCATCATAAAGTGTCAGTCTCCTATAGGGTGGTGTAAAATCTATAGTGTATTCGCCAAATTTTACTTCAAGTTTTCCACAAACTTTTTCAACAATGTAACTTAAAAGTTTTTCTGTAAATTCCATGAGCCATATATAATCTTTATAGGCAACATAGAACTCTATCATTGTAAATTCTGGATTATGCTTTGTGGAGATTCCCTCATTTCTAAAGTTTTTTCCAATTTCAAAAACCCTTTCAAAACCTCCCACAAGAAGTCTCTTTAAATATAGTTCTGGAGCAATCCTTAAGTAAAGTTCCATATCTAGAGCCTCATGATAAGTTTTAAAGGGTTTAGCCCTTGCTCCACCAGCTATTGTATGCATCATGGGTGTTTCTACCTCAAGAAAACCTTCGTTTTCAAGAAATTCTCTTAAATATTTTATTATTTGTTGCCTTTTTATGAAGGTTTCCTTTACAGAGGGATTTACAATAAGGTCCACATACCTCTGCCTGTATCTTGCCTCCACATCCTTTAAGCCATGCCATTTTTCGGGTAGAGGTCTCAGGGATTTACTTAAAAAAGTAAAATCTTTAACCTCAACAGTTAACTCATTAGTTTTTGTTCTAAAAAGTCTTCCTTCCACACCTATTATGTCGCCAATATCAATATACTTGACTAATTGAAATTTATCAGCCAACAGGTCTTTTCTAAAATATATCTGTATTTTGCCTTTTGAATCCTGCAAATGAGCAAAGGCTGCTTTGCCAAAGTCCCTCAAAAGAATAATTCTTCCAGCTACAGAAGTATTAATGTTTTTTTCATCTAAGGCCTCTTTATCTAAATCACCATATTGAGTAAAAATATCTGAAGTTTTAAGTAAAGGATTAAAGATACCACTATAAGGATCTACTCCTAAATTTCTTAAATTTTCTAATTTTTTTAATCTTTGTTGAATTAGTTCTGCTAATGGTGTTTCCTGCATAAAAATAAATTATACCCCCTTGGATTTTTTTAGTCAATTATAATTTTTGAAAATGAAAATTAAAAATCGGGGCGAGCCGATTTGAACGGCCGACCACTCGCACCCCAAGCGAGTGCGCTAACCAGGCTGCGCTACGCCCCGATTGTTTGATAATAAAGGAATTGTTAGAGATTAGTCAAGCTATTAATTAGCGACTTAAATATTCAAACTTAAAAGCTTATGGGGGTTAGCTAAGTCTCCTCGCAATGAAACTACAGTCATTGCGATGGCACTGCAAGGTGCCTGAAGCAATCAGTTTACAGGTTTTTTCGGTAAAAGCGTAGAAGAGGGATTGCTTCGCTGCGCTGTCACTTCCCTCGCAATGACAGTGGAGGAGTCATTGCGAGCACCCGAAAGGGTGCGACGCAATCTGTCATTTAAAGTGATTCTTTAGAACCTCGAAGCAACCTCTGAATCGTCATTGCAGCCTTTTTGCCTACCCTGTTACCCAGACTGTCTACTTTTATTTTGATTGTGAGAGAGGCTAAACAATTAAAGAAAAATAAGGAAGACAAAAGACTTGAAATAATTGATAGATTGATCTTAAAGGAGTTAAGTCAAGATTTATTATAGCTTTACTAAATCAGAATTTAAAAGGCATAGGGGTAAAAGTGAGGATGAAAATAATGAAAGATACAATTCCAATAATTTTCCTACTCTTTGACAAACTGCTTTCCCAAAACAAAATAGGGGGATGATCTATACCAAGAAAAAGGAGTAATAATCCCCACACAAGCCATCCATTCCAATATAAAATACCTGTAACAGCTATACTTAAAAGGCAAATTCTCGTGATATAAAAATGCCATCTCCCAAATAAAGCATAAGCAATGTGACCTCCGTCAAGTTGACCGATTGGTATTAAATTCATGGATGTAACGAATAATCCAATCCAGCCTGCAAAAGCAACAGAGTGAAGAAGAACATCGTATCCTGCAGGAATATCTCCAATAGTAAGCTTAACAAGTAGATAAAATAAAATTGAATCTCCTAAGGTAAAAAATTCCTCTTGACCTGTCATTGGTATAACTTTTGACATCTTTAATCCCATGACAGAAGCAATGACAGAGAGGATAAAACCAACAAGAGGGCCTGTTGCTCCTATGTCTATAAGGGCTTTTCTTGTGAGAATGGGAGATTTCATTTTTATAAAAGCTCCAAAAGTTCCAATTATTGAAGGTGCAGGAATAAAATAGGGTAAAGTTGCCTTGGTTTTATGTATTTTTGAAGCATAGTAATGTCCCATCTCATGACCAAGTAGAATTGTCATTATACTTAAAGAGAAGGGATATCCTTCCCAAAATCTAAGAGGTTCTTTAAAGAGATCTATTCCCTGCTGCAAAGCTCCTGCAAAAAGTGTCGTAACAATCGTAGTTAAAAATAAAATAAGGGGAATCAGATATCTTTTCACTAAACCAGAACCCCTTTAACATCATAATCATAAGCTTCAGTGATAAGAACTTTAACCTTTTGTCCTGCTTTCAAATTCAGAGGATTTTCTATCATTACTACACCATCTATTTCTGGTGCATGGCAATAGAGCCTACCTAATGCTATATCTGCCTCTACGTAATCTATTAAGGCATCAAATTCCCTCCCCACAAGATTTCTATTTTTTTCAAGAGAGATTAAAGCTTGCCGTGACATGATGTCAAAATATCTTCTTTCTTTGATATTTTCTGGTATTTGACCTTTTAAATGGTAAGCTATAGTCCCCTCTTCTCTTGAGTATTTAAAAGCTCCCAGATGATGGAATTGAACTTCCTCTATGAAATCAAGAAGGTTATGAAATTCATCCTCTGTCTCTGTTGGGAAACCAACGATAAAAGAGCTTCTTAATGCAACTTCGGGTATTGCTTCCTTTATTTCTCTTATTTTTCTAAGATATTCCTTCCTTGAACCTCTCCTTCCCATGAGTCTAAGAATTCTGTCTTCAGAATGTTGTAAGGGTATGTCAAGATATTTTACTATTTTATTGCTTTCTTTTATGAATTGCAGAAGTTTTTCATCTACATCACTTGGATAGAGATAAAGGAGTCTAAGCCAAAAGTCTCCATTAATTTGACATAGATCCTTAAGAAGTTCTTTTAAAGTATATCCTCTAAGATCTTTTCCGTATTGAGTTATATCTTGTGCAACTAAGATTATTTCTTTAATTCCAGATTTTATAAAATCTTCTACTTCCTTTAATATCTTTTCTGGTCTGATGCTTCTAAATTTTCCTCTAATATCTGGAATTACACAAAAAGTGCATTTTCTACTGCACCCTTCTGCTATCTTTATATATCTATAACTGGGAGGTTCCTCTGTATATTCATGATTTTTAATATTTTCCCACACACCATTTTTAAATCTTTGCATATATTCCACAATCTTACTATCATCATCTATCCCAAAAAGAACATCGATCTCAGGAATTTCTCTTTTTAATTCTTGACCATATCTCTTTGAAAGACATCCAAAAACTATAAGAATTCTATCTGATTTAAATTTGGCTGCTGTTAAAATTTCTTCTATGGATTCCTCTTTTGCATCTTCAATGAAACAACAGGTATTTATTAATATAAAATCAGCTTTTTTAAAATCTTCCACATATATAAAGCCTTCTTTGGTTAGGGAATCAATTAAATTTCTTGAATCCACGATATTTTTAGGACATCCTAAGGTTATGAGCGTAAAGTTTCTCATAATTAGAAGTGCAGCCAACCTTCAGGTTTTACAGGAATTATTCCCTTTTCTGGATCATTTAGATATATTCCTTTTTTCTCAATTATTCTTCCAATTGGAATAAGCCCTAAATCTTCTGCCCTTTCATCTTTGGAAATTACTAATAGCTCGTAATCCTCGCCACCAGATAGAATAAATCTCCATGGATCACTGTTAGTATATTCTGCAGCTTTTAATACTGCTGTTAAGATAGGTATTCTTTCTAAATATATTTCAGCGCCCACACCATTTTCTTCGCAAAGTCGATATAAATCAATTAATAAACCATCGCTTATATCCATCATGGCTTTTGCAATCTTTTTGAATTTATGAGGATCCCGAGCTGTAGGCATTAGATGTCTCTGAATTAATCTTCTTACAGAAAAGCCAAACTTTTCATCTAATTGCCTTAATTTTGATAAGTCTCTTGTTTCTTTAATTTGTCTTTTTTCTCCCTCAGTAAAACCTCTTAAAAGGCTAAGCCCTGCTGAAGACAATCCTATTGGTGCCGTAATAAAAATGTTGTCTCCTACCTCAGCACCTATTCTCAGTAGTGGTTTATCACATTCACCTATAGCAAAACCAGAAAGAATGACTTTTTCACTTTTAGAAATATCTCCTCCAATCAGATGTCCCTTATAGTATTTTAAAGCTTCCCGTATGCCATCAAATAAATCATTTAATTGTTCTTCAGAAATACTCTGGGGTATTCCCAGTGAAAGAAGAAATGCCAAAAACTTTCCACCCATTGCATATATGTCACTTACATTAACAGAGACTATTTTAAACCCCAGATGATAAAAAGAAAAATAATTAAGATCAAAATGAACATTTTCAATCATTAAGTCAGTTGTCAAAAGAGCAGGTTTTTTAAATTTTAAAAAAGCCGAATCATCACCTATACCGATCCCTAAACTTTTTGGAAATGAAAATCTCTTCCTAATTTCCTCTATGATTTCAATTTCATTTTTTTTCATGAATAATTAAGCTAATTCTTCCTCTTTTCTTCTACTAAGTGATTTTGCTTTTATATCAGCAAATACATTTTTTAAAACTTCATCCATAGACTCTACGAGAATAAATCTCATTCCTTCCTTTACATAAGTAGGCAATTCTTCCAGATCTTTTTTATTTCTCTTTGGAATAATGACTGTTTTAATTCCCAATCTTTTTGCAGCAAGAACCTTTTCTTTTAATCCACCAATAGGAAGCACTCTACCTCTTAAGGTAATCTCACCAGTCATGGCAACATCTTTTCTAAGAGGTTTACCAGTAAAAACAGAAGCAATTGCCGATGCCATGGTAATTCCTGCAGAAGGACCATCCTTTGGTATTGCTCCTGCAGGTACATGTATATGAAGATCTGTTGTACTGAAAAGTTTTTCCTCTATATTTAATTCTCTTGCCTTTGATTTTACATAACTTAATGCTGCTTGAGCAGACTCTTTCATAACATCCCCAAGTTGACCTGTGAGAATTAAATTACCCTTTCCCTTCATGGTAGTAGCTTCAATATATATTACATCACCACCAGACTCTGTCCAAGCAAGACCTGTGGCAACACCTATTTCTTCCTTTTTAAGTTCCTCTTCAGGTAAATATTTAGGGGCTCCTAAGAATTTTGAAACATTCTTAGGAATAATTAAGAATTTTTTATTCTTTCCTTCGGCAATATTTTTAGCAATTTTTCTACATAAGTTTGCTATTTCCCTCTCAAGATTTCTAACTCCTGCCTCTCTTGTATAATGGGTAATAATATATCTAATAGCATCATCGCTTATTTTTAGAATTGATGGACTTAATCCATGTTCTTCTATCTGTTTAGGAACAAGATATCTTTTCGCAATCTGAAGTTTCTCTTCCTCAGTGTAACCAGATAAATATATAATCTCCATTCTATCTCTTAGTGCTGAGGGGATAGTATCTGCTATGTTACCTGTACATATAAACATTACTTTACTTAAATCAAAGGGAACTGCCAGATAGTGATCAACAAAACTATTATTTTGCTCTGGATCAAGAACCTCAAGAAGGGCACTGGAAGGATCTCCTCTAAAATCCATTCCTAATTTATCTATCTCATCAAGCATAAAAACAGGATTATTAGTGCCAGCCTGTTTAATTCCTTGAATTATTCTTCCCGGTAGCGCACCTACATAAGTTCTTCTATGTCCCCTTATTTCAGCCTCATCTCTAACTCCACCAAGAGATATTCTTACAAATTCTCTTCCCAATGCTCTCGCTATTGAACGACCTAAGGAAGTCTTACCAACGCCGGGTGGTCCAATGAAACATAAAATAGGTCCTTTAATCTTCTGAGTTAACTTTCTAACACTCAGATATTCCAAGATTCTCTCTTTAATTTTTTCAAGATTATAATGCTCCTTGTCTAAAACTTCCTTGGCATATTTGATATCAAGCTTGTCCTCAGTAGACCTGGACCAAGGAAGTTCTGTGAGCCATTCCAAATAGGTACGGATTATGGCTGATTCTGCTGCTTCAGGGTGCATTCTTTCCAATCTTTTAAGATGCTTTTCAGCTTCTTCCCTTACCTTTTCGGGCATCTTAGCTTCTTCTATTTTCTTTCTAAACTCATTTATTTCTTCTCCTTTTTCATCTATATCGCCAAGTTCTCTTTGAATTGCTTTTAGTTGTTCTCTTAAAAAATACTCTCTTTGGGTTTTATCTATTTCATTTCTGGCATCTTTTTGTATTTTTTGTTGTATTGTTAAAAGCTGAATTTCTCTATTAAGAATCTCATTTATCTTTTTTAATCTGTCCTTAGGATTAGTAATTTCAAGAATTTCTTGAGCCTGTTCACTCTTTAAACCTAAATTTGAAGCAATTAAATCTGCCAAACGACCCGGCTCATCTATATTTTCAATGATAACCATGGCATCAGGTGGTATATTTTTACCTAAGGATATTACCTTTTCTAACTGCTCTTTTACTGTCCTTATGAGAGCCTCATCCTCTATGGATAATTCTTTAATGACTTCATCTTGAATTTTTTCTATTTTAGCTACAAAAAAGCCCTCTGATTGATAAAAATCTATAGCTTTTGCCTTACTAACACCTTGAACTAAAATTTTAAGTCTCCCATCAGGAAGTCTTAGCATTCGCATAATCATACAGACTGTGCCAATATCATAGAGGTCTGAAGGTTGAGGAACTTCAATATTAAAGTCTTTTTGAGTAAGAAGAAGAATTAATCTATTCGTATTAAGAGCGTGCTCAACGGCTTTAACAGAAATGTCTCTTCCTACGAAAAGAGGAATTATCATATAGGGAAATATTACTATGTCTCTTACTGCTAATACTGGTAATTCATCTGGAATTTCGATCTCTTTTCCATTAATATTTTCGCTATTATTTGTATCCTGATCTTGTTTTATTTCTTCCATTTATGCCTCCAACACAAAATTTATTTTTTTTAATTTTAACAGTTTTTTTTTAACTTTTGATTATTTATGTAAAGTTTTATGAAATCAAATACAGGATAACTGTTCTTTTAAGAATTTCCGAAAATCATGAGATATTTCAGGATCTGAGAGAGCAAAATAAATAATTGTCTTTAAATACCCAAATTTCTCTCCTGCATCATATCTTCGGCATTTTATTTTGTATCCATAAACAGGCGTTTCCTTGAGTAACTCTCTTAAAGCATCAGTTAACTGAATTTCTCCACCTTTACCCGGAGTTAATCCCTCAAGATACCTAAAAATAGATGGAGTGAGTAAATATCTTCCAATTATGGCTAAATTAGAAGGTGCCTTTGATTTGTCAGGTTTTTCAATCATATCTTCTATTAGATAGCAGTCATCACTTATTTTTTTCCCTGCTACAATTCCATATCTGGAAACTTCTTCTGGCGGAACTTCTTCTAAAGCTATTATTGGAGCTTTCTTGTCTTCATAAAGAGACATCATTTTTTCTAAAACTGAAAAATTGGGATCTATAACATCATCACTTAATAAAACTGCAAAAGCCTCATCAGCTATAAAAGATTTAGCACAAAGAATAGCATCACCAAGTCCCTTTGGCTCTTTTTGTCTAATATAGGCAAAATTAAGATGTTCAAAAGAGTTTATTTTCTTCAAAAGATCAAGCTTTCCTGCTTTAATTAATCTTTCCTCCAGCTCCACTGCCTTGTCAAAATGATCTTCTATTGCTCTCTTATGTTTACCTGTTATGAATATAAAATCTTTTATACCAACTCTTTCAGCCTCCTCTACAGCATATTGTATTAAAGGCTTGTCCAGGATAGGAAGCATTTCTTTAGGAGAGGCCTTTGTGGCTGGAAGAAATCTAGTGCCTAATCCCGCAACAGGTAGGACTGCTTTTTTGATCATGATTCCTCCAAATAAAAATAATGCCGGAGACGAGACTCGAACTCGTACGGAGGTCACCCTCCGAGGGATTTTAAGTCCCTTGCGTCTACCAGTTCCGCCACTCCGGCTATTAATAAGATACAAAAATTTAAAAAAAATATTCAAGTTGGCAATAAAATTTTGTTAAACTATAGAGGTTATGATTGATGCATGGATAAGGGAAATAAAGGAAAATCCTAATAGCAAAGCAGTAGGTATGTTCTTAATTCATAATGGCATTGTAAGAGAAACATCTAAGACTGGCATACCTATCAGAGCTCTTAAACTATCCTATGACAAAAAAAAGCTCGAAGTATTAATCAATGAAATAATGAAAAGAGAAGGAATTTATTCAGTAAAAGTGTGGATAAATGAAGGACTTCTTAAAATAGGCGATGATATAATGAAGATTCTCATAGCAGGAAGATTTAGAACTGATGTATTTCCAGCTTTAGAAGAGTTAGTGACACGGATTAAAAAAGAGATTGTCAATGAAGAAGAAATATTTTAAAATCATTGTTTTAAGTATACTGTCAATTTTCTTGTTTTGTTGTGTGGCAGAAGTGGATCCTCTCTCAGGTAAAAAAACATACACTATGCTTCCCACTTCACAAGAAATTGAAATCGGACATAAGATTATTCCTTCAGCCATCAACGAAAACGATGTTTTATATCCTGACAGAGAAGTTCAAAACTATATTAGAAATTTAGGTTCTAAAATAGCTACCGTTACTCACAGACGAGTAGATTATCAGTTTTATATTGTAAATTCCTCTGATATAAATGCCTTTGCTCTGCCCGGAGGACCAGTCTTTATTACAAGAGGAATTCTACTTAAAATGGAAAATGAAAGTGAACTTGTTGGAGTTCTTGCCCATGAATTAGGCCATATTAATGCAAGGCATCACGCAAAGTTTCTTGAGAAAACTTATGGAATGAATATCCTACTTAGCATTCTTGGCATAGCTTTACAAGGTAGCGATTATGCCTCTGCAGTAATGAGTTTAGCCCAGGTCTCAGCAGGACTTCTTCAGCTTAAATATAGCCGTGATCAAGAAAACGAAGCTGATGCTTTAGGAGTAAGATACACCTACAAGGCTGGTTATGATCCCAAAGGTCTACTTAGTATGTTTGAAAAATTTAAATCTCTTGAAAGAGGTAGAACAGTTGAATGGTTAAGCACTCATCCTTTACCAGATACAAGGATAAAAAATGTACAAAAAATAATTTCTGAACAATATGAGGGATTTAGAGGCTTAAGACAAAATAGTACAGAATTCAACAGAATTAAAGCCTTGATAAATTCAACTCAAGAATCATATAATTATGTGGGAGAGGCTAAAAAATATGTTAAGCAAAAAAATTATAACCAAGCCTTAATTTTCCTTAATAGAGCAATTGAAATTTTTGGAAGCAATCAAGCTTATACTTATCGTGCTTTAGTAAATCTAAATCTTCAAAAGTACAATGAAGCTATATACGATGCTGATAAAGCAATAATGCTTGATAGCTTATATTTCAATCCCATGCTAATAAAAGGTATTGCCCAAAATAGATTAAATCAATGGAATGCAAGCATCAATACCCTTGAGAGGGCAAAAAATTTGGTAAGTGACAATCCAGATCTTTACTATTATCTGGGAGTGGACTATCACCAATTAGGAAATAAAACAAAAGCACTTGATAATTTAAATATAGCCCTGAAACTTTCTGATGGTAAAAGAGGATGGGAACCTGATGCTCAGAGAAGAATTAGAATACTGCGTGGGTACTAAAGGAGGTAAATGATGAAAAGAGCACATCTTTTCATAAGTGGGAGAGTCCAAGGTGTTTTCTATAGAGCATTTACAAAGGATGTGGCAGAATCCTTAGGACTAAAAGGTTGGGTAAGAAATTTACGAGATGGTAGAGTTGAGGCAGTCTTTGAAGGGGATGAAGATAAAATATCTATTGCCATAGAAAGATGTAAAGAAGGTCCACCTCATGCAAAGGTTGATAGTATTGAAATAATTTGGGAAAAAACTGAAGGATTAACTGATTTCGAAATTAAAAAAACTGTTTAAAAAGAGGTGTTTTTTATGTTAAAAAATATTGAATCTTTTATTTACCTAAGCCTTATAATTTGTCTATTTTTTATTATAACTGGCTGCGGTGGAAAAACTCCCCTTAAAAAAGATGAATTTGATCCTGTAGCATATCTTAAAAAAGCCGATGAATTAATCGCTAAAAAAGAATTTGAAGAAGCAAGAAAACTTTTGCTCGAAATAAAAAATAGAGAATCAGCAAAGGAATATGCACCTATTGCCCAACTTAAAATAGCTGACTCCTATCTTAAAGAAGATGAAACTGAACTTGCCATAACTGAATATAGAAGATTTATTGAACTATATCCTGAATCTACTTATGCACCCTATGCTCAATACAGCATAGGAATGGCTTATTTTAGACAAATAGAAAGTGCAGAAAGAGGAGCCGGCACTGCTAAAAAAGCTCTTCAAGAATTTCTAAAGCTTCAGGAAATGTATCCAAGACATCCCTATGGAGAAATTCTTCCTCTGAGAATTCAAAAATGCAGAAATATTATAGCAGAGGGAGAATTATTAATTGGAAAATTCTATCACAAAAAAGGTTCCTATAAAGCAGCAATTGGAAGACTCGAGGGCATTCTAAAAGAATATCCTGATTTTAAAAATCTTGATGAAACACTCTATTTACTTATAGATTCCTATAAAAAATTGGAAATTTCAGATAAAGTAAAGCAATATTCTATGATGCTTAGAGAAAAATTTCCTGACAGCCCCTTTACCAAAAAACTAAAGGATTAAAATAACCATAGATGTCTAATTTTTTCCCTATTTTTATTGACATACATGACAAAAAGTGTGTTGTGGTGGGAGGTGGAGTTGTTGCCGAAAGAAAGATTAAAACTCTTCTTAAATATGGAGCAAAAGTTGTTGTAATAAGTCCTGAGATAACTGAGGGAATAAAAAAACTTGTTGAATTAAAAAAAATCTCTTACATTCAAAAATCATATTCGATTAATTATATAAAGGATGCCTTATTAGTAGTAGCAGCTACCTCTGATACTGCCGTAAATGAACAGATTTTAAAAGATGCCCCTTTTTTAGTAAATCCAGTAGAAAATCTTTCAATTCAAATAAAAACCAACAATATAAGATATATTGTGCCTTCAATTCTCCAAAAAGGAGATCTTACTATAGCTATTTCTACTAATTTTCCAGCAATTAGTAAAACTATTAGGGGAGAAATAAAAAATTTTTATGGCAAAGATTTTGCTTTATACTTAAAATATCTAAGGAAACTCCGAAGAGAATTAAAAGAAAAAATCCTTAATCAAAAAAGGAGAAAAAAAATTTTTAAAAAAATTGCCTCAAAGGAAATTGTGTCAATTTTGAGACAAAAAGGTTTCAAAAAAACAAAGGAGGAGATAGATAAAATTATCAATGAAACATAAAGTAGCAGTCATAGGTGCAGGTTATTTTGGACAAAGACACATTAAAACTCTCCTTCAAATGGAAGATACAGAAATTGTAGGAATTGTAGATAAAGACATTAATAAAGCTAATGAAATCGCCTCTCAATTTGGATTAAAAGTGACTAATGATTATAGATATTTACTTGATAAAGCAGAAATATTTTTTATAGTTACTCCTACACACACGCATTCAGAAATTGCGGAGAATTTAATTGAAGCCGAAAAAAACATTTTCATAGAAAAACCTATAACTGAAAATCCTCAGGAAGCCACATTTCTGATAAAAAAAGCTCTTCAAAAAGGAGTAATCTTTCAAGTAGGGTTAATAGAGAGATTTAACCCCGTTATTAAGACTTTGATAGAACACATAAACAATCCTCAATTTATATCTGCCCAAAGACTCTCTCCCTTCTTAGGTAGAGCTACTGACACAGCCGTAACCTTTGATTTGATGATACATGATCTTGATTTAATCTGGAAAATTTTTAAAGCAAGAGGGAATTTAAAGTTAATAAATTTAAAAGCCTTTACTAAAAGGTTAATTACAGATAAATATGATTTTGCCACTGTCTGGCTTGAATTGGAGGCAGACAGTAAAATTTTGAAAACAACTCTTACTGCAAGCAGGATAAATTCTGATTATCAAAGAATTTTCTCTGTAATTGAGGAAGATTTTACAATTCATGCAGATTTAATAAAAAGGACAATAATGAGAATTGATGAAAAAGGAAACTCAAAAGAAATCGAGGTAAAAGAGAAGGATAAACAGCCTTTATTTGAAGAAATAAGAGATTTTCTTAATTGTGTGAAAGAAAAAACTCTTTCTAAGATTGCACCAACACCTGATGAGATAATTGAAGTTTTGAAAATCATAAGAGAAATAAATGGAGGAGACAGCAGATGAAACCATTCATTGATCTAAAATCTCAGTATATAAGCATTAAAGATGAAATAATCAAATGTATAAACGAAATTCTTGAAAGTTCTCACTATATTTTAGGAGATAATGTTAAAGCCTTGGAAGAGGAAATTAAAGATTATCTTCAGGTTAAGGAGGCTGTTGGAGTAGCATCTGGAACTGATGCTCTTCATTTGGCTTTAAAAGCTCTAAATATCGGAAAAGGGGATGAAGTAATAACTACTCCCTTTACCTTCTTTGCTACTGTTGAGGCAATAATTTTTGTGGGGGCAAAGCCAGTTTTTGTAGATATTGAAGAAAAAACTTATAACATTGATCCCGATAAAATTGAGGCAAAAATCACCCCAAATACAAAGGCTATAATACCTGTCCATATTTTCGGATGTCCTGCAAACATGGAAAAAATAAATTCCATTGCCAATAAATATGGTCTTTGGGTTATAGAAGATGCTGCTCAAGCCTTTGGTGCCACTTTTAACAATAAAAAAGTGGGAAGCTTAGGACATGTGGGCTGTTTCAGTTTTTATCCAAGCAAAAATCTCGGATGCTATGGTGATGGAGGAATGATTGTAACTAATAATCCTGAATTAGCAGAAAAAATTAGGATTTTAAGAAACCACGGCTCACCAGGAAAATATATTCACAAAGAAATTGGATTAAATTCAAGACTTGATGAAATTCAGGCAGGTATTTTAAGAGTTAAAATGAAGTATGTGGATAAGTACAATGAGATGAGAAGGAAAAAAGCTGAACTTTACAATAAGTATCTAAATGAAGTAGTTATACCACCCCAGGAAGTGAAAAATAGTTATCATGTCTATCATCTTTACTGTATCCGTTCAAAAGAAAGAGAAAAAATTCGAGAGACTTTAAAAAATCATGGGATTCCATCAGTGATTTATTATCCCGTACCTATGCATTTACAGCCTGCCTTAGAATTTCTTGGTTACAAGCCTAAGGACTTTCCCATTGCTGAGGATGTTTCAAAAGAAATCCTTGCTCTCCCATTTTATCCTGAAATTCCTGAGGAAGAAGTCTTTGAAATATCCCAAATTATAAGAAGATGCCTCAAAGAAAACTCCTAATAATTAGTGGCGAAACATCAGGAGAACTCTATGGAGCTCTTCTTGCAAGTCATTTAAAAAACAATTTTCAACTTTTAGGAATTGGCGGAAAACATATGAAAGAAGCTGGAGTAGATCTAATTGCTCATATTACTAATGCTTTCGGATTATTTGAGATCTTTAGACAAATAAAGAAATTAAAAGGAAACTTCAAGATAGCTGAAGAAACTCTAAAGGAAATAGATGGCTTAATACTGATAGATTTTCCTGATTTCAACCTTAAACTTGCTAAAAAAGCGAAAGCCTTAGGCAAAAAAGTACTTTATTATGTAAGCCCTCAAATATGGGCATGGAGAAGAAGTAGAATAAAGCTATTAAAAAAATATGTAGATTACATGGCTGTGATTTTACCATTTGAAGAACATTTTTATAGAGAGGCAAAAATTCCTGTTAAATATGTGGGTCATCCCATGTATGAAATTATGAAAAAAGAATTAGGAGATACCCCTCTAAATGAAGATACAAAAAAGAGATTGAAAGAAAAGTTGAAAATATCAAATAGTAAAGTAATAACCCTTATGCCAGGTAGTAGACCTTCAGAGATAGAGCAAAAAATGCCTTTAATGTTAAATATCATTGAATTATTTGATAAGAATAGCTTTCATTTTATCATTCCAAAAGCACCAAATATTGAATTTCCTTCTAAATTAATGAATAAGATAAGGCAGAAAAACAATGTTACAGTCATTAATGAACAAGCCTTTACTGCGCTTGCTATAAGTGACCTTGCAGTTATCACCTCTGGTACCGCCACCTTGCAGGCAACTCTTCTTAACATTCCTATGATTGTAGTGTACAAAGTTAATCCTTTATCCTATTTAATTGGAAAAATATTAATAAGGGGAATAAAACACATATCCTTGCCTAATGTAGTAGCTGACTTCTTAAAGATAAACTCTGTGAGAGTTCCTGAATTTATTCAAGACCTAAGGATAGATAAAATATCTGAAGAAATGAATAAATTAATAGATGACTTTCAATACAGAAATCAAATAATCAATTTTCTTAAAAGTATAAGTACTCATTTTCAAAAAAAAGAAGCATCAAAGGAAGTAAGTATGCTATGTATAGATTTATTTTACTAATATATACCTTTTTGTATTCAATTTTCATTATTTTTTTGTTACCTAAGGAATATTTAAAAAGGCCAAAAGAATTAAGAAATAGATGGTTAAGGGAAAAGTTTGGATTTTTCACCGAAAAAAATTCAAATCTAAAACCTAAAATCTGGTTTCATGCAGTATCTGTGGGAGAAGTGATAGCAGTGTCTTCATTAATAAAAAAATTATCACAGGAATATGAAATTCTATTAAGTACAATCACTGATACTGGCCAAAAGGTGGCTGCTCAGAGATTTAAAGACTGCTCAGTAACTATAATTTATCTTCCCTTTGATATTCCCTCTGTAATAGAAAGAACCATTAAAAATTTTAATCCAAAAGCATTAATTCTCACAGAAACGGAGCTATGGCCCAATCTAATATGGATTGCTTCAAAAGATTTTCCTGTTATTCTCATCAATGGAAGATTGAGTGATAAATCTTTCTCAGGTTATAAAAAATTAAAATTTTTCATGAAGACCATAATAGGAAAGCTCACTTTAATCTGCGTACAGAATGAATCCTACCGAGATAGATTTATCAGGCTTGGTGCAGATATGGAAAAATTACATGTTACAGGGAATCTAAAATTTGATATTGAATTAGAAAAAATTAATTTTGAATGGGAAAATGCTATTCCAAAGCCTGTTATTTTAGCAGGAAGCACACATTATCCAGAAGAAGAGTTGATTTTAGAAGTTTTTCTAAAACTTAAATTAAAAGGCACGCTCCTTTTAGCACCAAGACATCCAGAGAGATTTGAAGAGGTAAGAATTCTTATTGAAAAAAAAATCTCTAATATTAAAAGAAAAATCTATTTCTTCAAATTATCGGAATTCTCCTCAAAATTAAAAGATGATTATGATGCATATATAATTCTTATTGATAAGATTGGAATCCTTGGTTCTCTCTATAGAATATGTGATATTGCAATAATAGGAGGGAGTTTTATTCCTCATGGTGGTCAAAATCCTTTAGAGCCTGCTTATTGGACAAAACCTATCATATGTGGTCCCCATATGAATAATTTTCCTTTCATTGAGGAATTCGCAAAAGAGAAAGCCTGCCTGATTATAGATAAAGCTTCTTTACCAGAAACAATAAAAAAACTTATCTCTGATTCTGAATTTAGTCATAATTTGGGGAAGAAAGCCTATGAAATCCTAAAAAGGAATTCAGGAGCTGCAGAAAAGACTCTGAAATTATTAAACAATTTAATCAAAGATCGATAAGGCCTTTTTATATTCTTTCCATAAAAGTTCTTTTGTTATCCCCTCGTGTTCAATGAAATCCCACGGCAAAATATCATGAAAATTTCTTTGAGAACATAGTTGACTTTCAACTTCTCCAAATATTTTACTAAAATTTTCACCCTCTGAAACTCTCTTTATTACAGAAAAAGCACTTCTGTTACCCCTTGAGAAATAACCTTCCATATAAGCATATTTAGGAACTTCATGCAAGAGATTAACTCCTTTGATTTTCAAAGAATCTCTTTTTAGTTTTTTTAATTTCTCCCTCACAATATAAAAGTCATCCATCCTATGCCATTGAAAGGGAGTATGAGGTTTTGGAACAAAAATGCTTATGCTCACTATTATTTTTCTTGAAAAGATTGTCCTCAATTTTCTTATGAATTTGAGAATTTCCTCGATATCTTCCTCTTGTTCAAGAGGCAATCCTATCATAAAGTAAAGTTTAAGATTTTCGAATCCTTTTTTTTCTATTTTCTCTACAATTCTTAAGAAACCTTCTTCTGAAATCCCCTTTTTTATAACTTTTCTGAGCCTTTCAGAACCCGCTTCAGGAGCTAAAGTAATAGTTCTCCTCTTAGGAAAATTATCAATAATTCTCATGGTTAACTCATCTGCTCTCAGAGAGGTAAAAGAAAGCTCAATTTTCTCATTTTTTAGTAAATCACCAATCTCCTTATAGGCAGAAATAGATGGAGCAATAAGTCCTATGGTTTTTTTCTGTGTATCATCGAAATCACTAAGTTTTATTTTTAATTTTTCAAAAGAAGCCTTACGAACAGGATTGTAAACATAACCTATTAAGCAGAAGCGGCATCGAAAGGGACAACCTCTCATTGTCTCAACTAAATACATATTAGGAAAAATGGAGGCATCTGTAATTATTTGTGAGGAACTGAATTTTTCATAGAAATCTTTACAATAAACCTTTTTTACTTTAGTGGGTGCATTACTCCATAAAATTTTTCTTTCATAGATTTTGCCAGAACTATCACTAATCTCCTCATAAGCTTCAGGTATATAGAAACCATCTAATTTTATAAGTTCCTTTTTTAAATTATCTTTGAAATCCTTTTCGTAAGAGGAATTTTTTACGCTAATATACTTATTTACAAAAACATGTATTAATGCTTCACTTTCTCCAATGAAAATTACATCAAAAATCTCAGAAAAAGGTTCCGGATTAGAAAAACATGCTACCCCACCAGCTATTAATAAAGGATGAAAAGACTGTCTTTCTGACCTTAAGATGGGTATTTTTGAAAGCTGAAGAATTCTCATTATATTTGGATAATCGTTTTCAAAACTTAAACTAAAAGCTATGATATCAAATTCATAGAGAGGGATCTTAGACTCATAAGAAAAAAGGGATTTATTCTCATATTCTCTCAAATCTTCTTCAGCAGGAAGAAAGCTTCTCTCACAAACTACATCTTTTCTCTCATTGAAGAGTCTATAAACTGTCTGAAAACCTAAATTACTTATACCAATCCTATAAATGTTTGGATATATAAGGCAAACTTTTATCTTGCCACCTGGATCCTTCCTGATAGTACCTTTCTCTTTTTTAAGAAGAAAGTTAACTTTTTCAACTATCTTTCTCATTAAAAATTTTACATTTTTTTCTTAGGTAAGCAGGAATATCTGTTTCATCCTCAATATTCTCAGGAATTTCTAATGAGGGCTCTTTTATTATTTCTATCTTTTCTTTAGTTTTATCCTTTTGTTCTGTCTTATTTTCACTGGTCAAGTTAAATTCTAATGAATTTGTGTTTTCTTTTTTCTTTGTTGGAAATAATTTTTTTTCCTCTAATTCCGAAGAACTTACTATTTTATTATTTACGTTGAGTTTATTATCTAAATCTATTTCTCTCTTTTGTTCCGTATCTGTTTTTTCTAAATCCAGATGATCTGAAAATAAATCAGTATTAAAAGATTTTCCCTTTAAAGATGATAGCGTACTCATATTTTTAGATATGATTTTTTTTGTTTCTTTAAGTGATATCCCAGCATTTTTTGGCATCCACTTCTCAGCCTGAGAAATCTCCATTTCTTCTGGTTTATCCTCAAAGCCAGTTGCTATTACCGTTACAAAAATTTCGTTTTCTATCTCTGGTTTAATTACGGTTCCAAATATAATGTTTGCCTCTTCATGAGCAATATCATAAACTGTTGAAGCAATTTCTTGCACTTCATCTAAGGTTAAATCAAATCCTCCTGTAATGTTAATAAGAATTCTTTTTGCACCTTCAATTGAGGTTTCTTCAAGTAGAGGATTCTTAATTGCCTTTAAAGCTGCCTGTTTTGCCCCCTCTTCCCTAAGACAAGTGCCAAGACCTATAACAGCTTTACCAGATCTTTCAATGATTGTCTTAACATCAGCAAAATCTCTATTGATAAAGCCAGGACTTAAAATTAAATCGGAAATTCCTTGAACCGCTTGTCTTAAAATATCATTTGCAATAGCAAAGGATTTCACTAAGGGAGTACCTTTTTCAACTATTAGATGAATTCTATCATTGGGAATTATTATTATAGTATCTACATATCTTTTAAGCTCCTTAATTCCCACAACAGCATTGTGCAATCTCTTTTTACCTTCAAAATAGAAGGGCTTTGTAACAACAGCAACAGTAAGAATTCCTAAATCTTTTGCTAAAGAAGCAATTACAGGTGAAGCACCTGTTCCTGTTCCACCCCCCATTCCAGCGGTAATAAAAATAAGATCAGAACCTTCAATACATGACAATAAAGTATCTCTATCTTCTAAGGCTGCTTGTTTTCCTAATTCAGGATCAGAACCTGCACCAAGCCCTCTTGTTAGATTTTTCCCAATTTGAACTTTTATAGGAGCAAGAGAAATATCTAAATGCTGAATATCAGTATTTACAGCAATAAATTCAACACCATAAACACCAGCTGATATCATGGTATTTACAGCATTTGTACCAGCTCCGCCAACTCCTATCACTTTTATTTTAGCAATTGGTCTTTCCTGCTCTTCGATTTCAAACATGGAATACCTCCTTATATTTTTATCAAGCTTTTGATAAATTTTTTTAATCTTTCAAAAAATCTATCCATTTCTGAGGATGAATCCCCGTATATTTTCTCTCTTATTCTATAGATAAAAGCACCAATAAGGGAAGAGTATTCAGGTGTGAGAAATTTAGCTAAATTTTCATCTTCATATAACCAGCTATCATCCAATCCCAATTCAGAACAAAGGGACATCAACCCTACATCAGGTCTTCCAATTCTAACAGGAAGAGACATGAGACTTTCAAAAAAAGGTGCTAAACCTTTTAAAAGAGAGGTCCCTCCTGTCAATATCACGGAGGAAATACTTATCTCTTCTGGCAAGGAACTAATCTCCTTTTTAATTATTTCCACCAGTTCCTCACACCGGGCATTAATTATTTCGTTTATCACAGTGGATGGAATTTTAACAGGATTCCGATCAATTCCTAAAATCTCTATTTCAGAAATATTGTTTTTTAAGTCTTGCATTAATGAACAGTTTTCATTTAATTTATTTCCAAAGCTTATAAGGTTAATATTAGGCAAAGCATTCCCATACTCTTTCTTTATTCTCTCTGCTTCATTATGAGTAATTTTAAGACCTATTGCAAGATCATTAGTGATATGGTTTCCAGCAATTGCTGTATTAGCTACATGTCTAATATAACCATCAAAAAACACTGTCATGTCTGTTGTTCCTGCACCAATATCTATCACTAAACATCCAAAATCCTTATCATGTTGTCCTAAGACACCCTCTGATGAAGCTATAGCCTGAATAATTACCTCTTCTGCTTCAAGGCCTACCTTGTTACAACAGGTTAAAATATTTTGAATTTGATTTGAAGCAGCAGTGACAATATAAACCTTGGCTTCAAGCCTTAGTCCTTTCATACCAACAGGATCTCTAATACCATTGTTTTCATCAACTATGAATTCTACCGGTAAAACATGTAGAATCTCTCTTTCTTGAGGTAAAACCATGGCGGAGGCTGAATCAATTACAAAATTCACATCCTCTTCACTTATAATCTTTTTCCTAACTCTTACAGTACCGCTACTTAATATTCCTTTTACATCTACTCCAGAATAGCAGATAGTGGATTTTTTTATTTTTATATTTAATTTCTCCTCACAATCCTCTACGGCTCTCTTTAATGAGTTAGTTAATGCCTCCATATCTACAACTTTACCTTTTTTTATTCCTGAAGTTGGATAGCTATTGAGAAAAATCACTTCTATCCTTTGCCCATTTATTTTGCCAATTAAAAGTGATATTTTAGATGTCCCAATATCAATTATGTTTATTAAATCTTCCATTTTTTCCCTTTCACTCTAAGGGTTTTACGATTACTTTGTCAGGAAATCTTAAATCCACATATTCCACATTTAAACCTCTTTTCTGAATTTCTGCCTTCACTGTAGCGTATTTAGCAAATTTATTCTCAAAATCACCGTCTCCTACAATTATCTTTAAATTATTCACATACATAATTAAATTATCAGGATGGTTACCTGTAATTATTATTGAACTGTCTGGGCTTAAAAGCTTTTTCGAATTTAAAAAATTAATCAATGAAATTGCTGCATATAGTGCTTCCTTATTATTAAAAGGATCAATATCCTTAATGAGTGGTAAAAAAATTTTGTTCTCGCTGAGGTTAGAGGAAATCTCTTCCAGTAACAATGCTTCATAATCAATCAAATAGGCCTTCTCATTAAATTTTAAAATTGCAACGGCATCGGATTCTCTAACATAAATTGTTAAAGTTCCGTTTAAATCCTTTCTAATAATGACATCTTTTATCCATGGAATCTTTTTTAGTCTCTCATATATTATTCTTGAGGAGGGATAAATAATAGATGAACCTTCTTTTATACCCAAAGCATTTCTAATTTGGATCTCAGTAAGATTTTTATTACCTGCGATTACTATATGCCTTATTACAAGTATCTTGAAAGAAAAGATTATGATCAATGACACTAAAAGGATGAATACTACAGTAATTAATATTAATCTTTTATTTACCATTTTTTCTCAATGCAAGCTCTAATATTTCCTTTACAAGCCCTTTAAAATCATAACCTGCCAAGGAGGCTATTTTTGGTAAAAGAGATGTCTCTGTCATTCCAGGAAGGGTGTTTACCTCAAGAACATAGGGATTTCCATCCTTGGCAAGAATCATATCAATTCTTGTGGCTCCATCACATCCTAAGGCTTTATGAGCTTTTAGAGCTAAGCTTTTAAGTTTTTCATAGAGAGGTTCTTCAATTTCAGGCGGTAAGATATATTCAGTAAGTCCTGTAGTGTATTTAGCCTCGTAGTCATAAAATCCCCTTTTAGGTCTAACCTCAACGCCTCCTAAAGCCTTGTCTGCAAGCACTCCAATGTGAATTTCTCTCCCTTCTATGAATTTTTCAATAATAACTTTCTTGCCAAATCTAAAAGCTTCATTGAGAGCATCTTTAAGTTCCTTTTCTTCTCTTACTATGCTCACTCCTACAGAAGAACCCTCTTGAGCAGGTTTTACCACGAGGGGATACTCAAAGGTTATTAATTCATCAAAATCAACGTCGTAAAATGACTCTATAGTTTTAAAAGGTGGAATAGGTATTTCATGATATAAAAAAACTTTTTTAGTAGCTTCCTTATCCATTGCTAATGCTGAAGCTAAAACTCCAGAGCCTGTATAAGGAATTCCCATTATCTCAAGCATTCCCTGAATTCCACCATTTTCTCCCCAACCACCATGAAGGGCTAAAAAAGCTATATCAATTCTTTCATTTCTTATCTTTTCACAAACATTCTTGTCAGCATCTATGAATACCACATTGTAACCAAGTTCCTCTAAAGCTTTAAAAACTGCTTGTCCACTTCTGAGGGAAACCTCTCTTTCAGAGGACAATCCTCCAGCAATTACTCCTATTTTCATTTTAGACCTCCAAAATTTTAATCTCTGGTTCCAATTCTACGGAAAATTCTTTAAACACCCTTTCTCTTACTATATCCATTAATTGAAGAAAATCCTTAGAGCTACCTCGGCCTAAATTTATAAAATAATTTGCATGAACATGGCTTACCACAATATCACCTATTCTTAACCCTTTCAATCCTGCCCTGTCAATTAAAGCTCCTGCTGATATACCCTCAGGATTTTTAAATACACATCCTGCAGAACGCTCCTTAAGTGGCTGATTTTGTCTTTTTTGATTAAGATAATCTATCATCTTAAGAAAAATATCATCTTTTGTCTCTTTAAGAGCCAATGTAACTCTTTTTATTAAAGTATTTTGGGGAAGCCCAGATTTCCTATAACTAAAAAAAATTTCAGATTTTTTTAAAACCTTCTCTTTCAATTCTCCATCAATAATCTCTATCTCTTCAATACAATCTTTTGTCTCATAACCAAAAGAACCAGCATTACCAAAAACAGCACCACCAATAGTTCCCGGAATCCCTACTAAGCCTTCCATCCCTGAGAGGTTTTTCTTAAATAGATAGGCAATTATTTTGCCAAGCTTAACACCAGCACCTACTGTAAGGTAGGATCCCTTGAGTTCCATAAAATCAATTCTTTTCGTATTAATGATCACTCCATGAAAACCTTTATCACTTACAAGGATATTGCTTCCACCTCCAATTACATAAAAAGGAATGCTCTCACTCTTTAAGATTTCCATCAAATTGACAAGATTTTCTTGCATGGGAAAAACAATGTATTCTGCAACACCACCTATTCCAAGGGTAGTGTAAGGAGCAAGAGGTTCATTTTTTTTGTAATAAAACCCTCTTTCTTTTAAAAATTTATCTATTTTCTTCATAGTTCTTCTAATAAAGCCTCTCCAATTTTATAAACATTTCCTGCACCAATTGTGAAAACCATGTCTCCTTCCTTTAAATTTCTCAGAATATCCGCTTTAATACTTTCATTATCAGGATTGTATTTTACATTAATCCCTTCATCTCTCATCTTTCTATATAAAACCTCACTGCTTACTCCCTCAATAGGCGGTTCACTGGCAGGATAAATATCCATTAAAAAGAGTATGTCCTTCTTTCTTAATGTGCTTCTGAAAACTCTGACAAATTCATCCATATGATCTCTTGTTCTTGTGTATCTATGGGGTTGAAAAATAATACATAATCTTTTAGGCTTAAACCATAAAGCAGTTCTTAGTACAGCCTTTATTTCTGTAGGATGATGGCCGTAATCATCGTAAAGTCTTATTCCTCCTCTCTCTCCTTTAAACTCAAATCTTCTACCAATACCTTTAAAATTCTGAAGTGAATCTTTCACCTTATCTAAAGGAATTGAAAGTTCTTGGGATACTGCGATTGTTGCCAAGGCATTTAAAACGTTGTGTTTGCCTGGTACTGTGATTCTGAAATTTCCAATGTCCTTATTCCTATAGTAAGCCTCAAATTTCACACAAGGTGCCTCATATGTAATATTTTTAGCATAAAAGTCAGCATCTTCACTAAATCCATATGTTATATATCTTCTATTCAGGTGAGGGATTAAATCTTTTATGTGTCTACACTCTCTACACAGAACTGAGACACCATAGAAAGGAATTTTATTTGCAAATTCAAGAAAAGCCCTTTTTATACGTCTTAAATTTTTAAAATAATCGAGATGCTCCCTATCAATATTCGTTATAACAGCTATTGTAGGAGTTAACTTCAGAAAACTTCCATCACTTTCATCAGCTTCTGCTACAAGAAATTCACCTTGACCAAGTTTGGCATTTGTTCCAAGTGATTTAAGCTTACCGCCTACAACAACTGTTGGATCAAAGCCACTATCTGTTAACAAAGTAGCTATTAAAGAAGTTGTTGTTGTTTTCCCATGGGCTCCTGCTACTAAGACAGAGTATTTCAATCTGCATAGCTCTGCAAGCATTTCAGCTCTTGGAATTACAGGAATTCCCATAGACTTTGCTTTTAATAGCTCTGGATTATCCGGTTTCACAGCAGATGAGAAAACTACCACATCCGATTCATCCAAGTTTTCAGCACTGTGTCCAATAAAGACCTCTATTCCAAGTTTCCTCAATCTTCTTACTGTATCAGACTCCTTTATATCAGAGCCTGAAACTGTATATCCCATATTTTTTAAAACTTCAGCAATACCACTCATTCCTATTCCACCAATTCCAACGAAGTGGATTTTCTTGAACTGATACATTAAGATCTCCTCCTTAATAAAGATTCTCCAATTTGGACAATTTTTTCTGAAGCATTTATCTTCCCAAAAGCTAAAGAAGCCATCTCCATTTCTTTTCGAAGCTGATGATTTGTCAAAATCTTTTTTATTTTTCGGGAAATAATTTCACCATTAAGGTCTCTGTCAAGAATAATCTCACAGGCTCCGCCACTTTGAAGCCTTCTTGCATTAACCTCTTGATGATTATAAGCAGCATATGGATAAGGAATTAAAATTGATGCTTTTCCTAATGCTGTAATCTCTGCCACTGTGGATGCGCCTGCCCGACAAATTATCAAGTCAGCTATGGCATAGGCTTCCGCCATCTCATATATAAAAGGTAAGACAGTAGCTTGAAAAGATAGATTTTTATATTCCTTTACAACCCACTCATAGTCTGCTTCTCCAGTCTGATGAATTATCTGGATTTTATTTCTTAGGGGTATTAAATAAGGCAAACTTTCAGTGACTGCCTTGTTTATTCTTCTTGCTCCGAGACTGCCTCCAAAAATTAGTAAGGTATTTCTATCCTCATAAAGTTTAAAGATTTCTAAGGCCTTCTGTATATTACCAGATAAAATTTCACTTCTTATGGGAGTGCCGGTTAAATAGACCTTTTGTTTTGGAAAATAATCCATTGTTTCTGCATAGGTTATAGCAATGGCATCTACAAATTTACCAAGAATTTTATTGGCAAGGCCAGGAACTATATTTTGTTCAAGAATAACAGTGGGAATTTTTTTTAAATAAGCAGTAAAAACCATTGGAAAAGATGCATATCCACCTACTCCAAAAACAATATGAGGGGAGAAACTTTTAATGATTTCTCTACATTCTGCCAGAGATTTAATAAGTCCAAATAATGCCCTTATCTTTTCATTTACTGCTTTCCCAACAAAACCTCTCATGGAAATAAGTTTTAATTCAAAACCCAGTTTTGGGATAACTTTTGCCTCTAAACCTTTTTCAGTTCCGATAAAAAGAATCTCTGCATTTTGATAATTATTTCTTATATATGAAGCTAAGGCAACTCCGGGAAACAAATGACCACCCGTTCCGCCACCAGCTATAATTACCCTCATGAAAATTTTCTCCCTCTATAGTAGTATTTATATCTTTTATTTAAATTCGCAGTACTCTGGGATAAATTTCTCTCTAAGGATTTAGAATTATTTTTTGATAGATTCAGTAAAATACCAACTGCCATAAGGCTTACTAACATGGAAGAGCCACCATAACTTATAAAGGGTAAAGGTAATCCTTTTGTAGGAGCAAGACCAGTAACAACTGCAAAATTTATTAATGCTTGCACAGAAATCATAACAGTAATCCCTAAGGCTAAAAGATAAAAAAAAGGTTTACTCTGTTTCACTGCAATTCTGTAACCTCTTAACATTACTACCAAAAAAAGAATAATAACTAAAGTTGCTCCTATGAAACCCATTTCTTCTCCAATATGAGCTAAAATAAAGTCTGTATGAATTTCCGGTAAATAAGCAAGTTTTTGTTTTCCTTCACCAAGTCCCTGACCTGTAAGACCACCGCTTCCAAGTGCTATTAAGGATTGAACAAGTTGAAAGCCACTTCCTTGAGGGTCAGACCAAGGATCAAGAAAGGATGTGATTCTTCTCCATCGATAAGGTTCTCGAGCAAGATAAAATATCAACGGCAAAACCAGAATACAAGATACACCAAGATATTTTAAACTGATTCCACCAACAAAAAGCATAGTAAATGTAATGATACCTAAGGTCATAGCAGCTCCGAAATCAGGCTGTTTGAGAAAAATTAATTGAAAAGTTCCCATAACACCGATTGGTATCAGAAAGTGAATTAATTTATCTTTATTGTAATCAGATTTAGTTAAAAACCATGCCAAAAAGAAAACCATGGCCAGTTTGACCAGTTCAGAGGGCTGAAAAACACTGGGCCATAGCTTTATCCATCTTCTTGCACCGCCAGCACTAACCCCCAAGGGTGAAAAAACTAATATGAGCATTATAAAAGAAATAATTAGAAGAGGAAAAACTAAACTTTTCAATCTTTCTTGGGATATAAAAAGAAAAATAATCATTACAAAAAAACCTATGGCAAGAGTAAAAAGCTGCTTTTGTAAGTAAATTAACCCTCCTTTTTCGACATATTTTGCTTTTACAGATGGTAAAACTGAAGTAGCACTATAGACAGAAATAAGTCCAATAATTATGAGAAAGATTACAGTAATTAAAAGAAATTTATCTATGGATTCTCTTTTCATAAAGAGTTTACTATCTCCCTAAATACTTCTCCACGATGTTCAAAATTTTTGAACATATCAAAACTTGCACAACCAGGAGACAGTAGAACAATATCTCCTTCCTTAGCTAATTCCTTAGCCCTGAAAACAGCAGATTTCAAATCTTTTTCAAAATAATGGGATACAAGGTCACCAAGAGCATTTGCTATTTTTTGACTTGCCTCTCCTATTAAAATTAAAGCCTTTACTTTACTTTTCACAAGGTCTCTTAATTCTGTAAAATCACCATCTTTGTCCCTACCACCTGCAATTAATATTACATTGTTTGAAAAACTCTCTAAGGATTTTGCTACAGCATCTACATTTGTTCCTTTTGAATCATTTATATAAACTACTCCATTTAGATTTCTTATAAATTCCATTCTATGAGGTAGACCAGGGAATTCCTTTACTACCTTTTTTATAGTTTCTCCCTTGCAACCCACTGAAAAGGCAAGAAGACTTGCAGCCATTATGTTTTCAATGTTATGAACCCCCTTTATTTTAAAAGAATCAATAGGTAATACTGTATTTTCCATTTCCTTTATTATTTCTTGCTGAATCTCCTCTCTTGGATTAAATTTCACAAAATTTTCATCCAAGAAAGCACCATAAACTTTTTGTTTACGACTAAAATAGAAAATATGAGGTAATTTGCCTCTCTTTAAATAAACATTTCGCAAACCTTCTATAGCTGAGAGAGTATTTTTGTCATCCATGTTAAGAACGAGATAATCATCTCCGTCTTGATTCTGAAATATTTTTGATTTCGCCTCTATGTATTCTTTTATACCAGAGTATCTATCCATGTGATCAGCAGTTATGTTAAGAATAGAAGCTGAATGAACTTTAAAATTTTTTATTCCTTCAAGCTGAAAACTTGAAAGTTCTAATACTAAGTAGTCAATTTGAGCTCCATTATTATAGATCTCATACACTACTTCCGCAAAGGGGAATCCTATATTTCCTGCAAGAGCAACCCTTTTGTCATCCTTTTTTAAAAATTCATAAACAAGTGTTGAAGTAGTAGATTTACCATTTGACCCTGTTATACCGATTATTTTTATCTCTGGTTTAATTATTTTTAATATTTCCCAGCTCATTTCAATTTCACCAATGACAGGAATCCCTTTATAAATTGCAGAAACAATTGAGGGAGTGCTTAATGGAATTCCGGGGCTTACTACTACAATTTGGGCTTCTTCAAAGGCTTCAGGAGGATGATCTCCACAATAAATTTTGTAGACACTTTGAGAAATAGATTTTATATGTTCCTCAATTTCCTCTTTTGGCTTTTTATCATTTAAAATTAATTTTGCTCCGAAAAGAGAGAGAAGTTTTGCAAGAGCCGATCCACTCTTACCAACTCCCACTATAGCTATAACTTTGTTATTTAACTCAGATAGATCTTTGATTAATCTTTGCATTTTTTACCCTCTTTTGGTTAAAGTTTTTATTTTTCACCTTTTTTGTCTTTACATCTTTTTTAACTAAATTTTTTTCTTTAGTTTTTACGATCTGCTTTTTTCTATCTGCAAATTTTATTTTCTTGTAATGAGCCTTAACAATAGGCTTTTCATCGGTATACATAACAATAGGCTCATCCTTTCCCGATATAACACTTTCTGCCCTTGTTAAAAGAATTTTTGTATCCTCCCAGAGTTTATCCCTATTAGGAACACCCAAAAGGGCTGCATAAACAAGTCTATTGTTTATTATTGCTGCACTTACGAAGCAATGTCTTGCTGTTCTTGTATATCCAGTTTTGCCTCCAATTATATTTTCCTCTGTCCATAAAAGTTGATTAGTATTCTGAATAAAGTGTTCTGATCCATTTTCTGAATGCACTATATGGACCCGTGTTTGTATGGCCTCTCTTATTAATGGATAAGCCAAAGAATGAGACATAATTTTAGTAAGATCATAGGCTGTTATGTATTGATCTCCTCCGGGCAAACCTGAGGCATTTGCTAATTTTGTATTTTTTGCACCAATTTTACCTACTTTTTCATTCATAATTTTAACAAAATTCTCTTCAGAGCCAGCCACAGCCTCTGCTAAAGCTACTGCAGCAGAATTAACAGACCGCATGAGGGCAAGATGTATCAAATCTCTAACTGTGTAAACTTCACCTTCCTTTAATTTTGGTGAAACGCTGGGAGTATTAGCTGCTTTAGCAGAGATAGTTACTCGATAATCTGGTGATAATTTTTCAAGTGCAATGATGGCTGTTACAAGTTTTGTTGTGCTGGCAGGAGGAAGCTTAAGATGAGGATTCTTCCCGTAAAGAATTTTGCCTGTTTGTGCATCCACCACTACTGCTGCAGGGGCGTCAATTTCTTCACTATAACAAAAAGTAGCAATTATCAGGAAAAACATTGATATAAAAACAAAGTAAAATGACAAATTTCTCATATCATCACCTCAATTTTAAGGTTAAAAGACTTAAAAGGGCAAGAATAATGCCTATTATCCAAAATCTTACAATCACTTTTGTTTCAGGCCACTTTTTTAATTCAAAATGATGATGAAGTGGTGCCATGCGAAAAATTCTTTTTCCACCTGTTAACTTAAAATAACAGACCTGAAGAATCACTGATATAGCCTCTGCAACAAAAATTCCACCCACAACAGCAAGAATAATTTCATGTTTTGTTATAACTGCTAATGCTCCCAGAGCTCCTCCGAGGCTTAAAGAACCTACATCACCCATGAAAACTTCTGCTGGATAAGAGTTATACCAAAGAAATCCTAAACAAGCTCCAAGCATAGCCCCACAAAATACAGCAAGTTCACTGGTACCTGGAATATAAAGAACATAAAGATATTTGGCAAATACGGCATGTCCTGATACATAAAGCAACACAGCATTCACAATGGATGCTATTCCTACCAGGCCTGCTGCAAGTCCATCCATTCCATCAGTAAGATTAACAGCATTTGAAGCACCAACAATAACAAATATAGCAAAGGGTATGTAAAAAATCCCCAAATCAATGAGCCATTGTTTAAAAAAAGGTATACTTAAAACCGTTGAATAGGGATCCTTTGGATTGAAATAGAGAAATAAAGTTACTGCTGAGGCTAATGATATTTGAAGAAGTAATTTATATCTTCCTGCCAGTCCTTTATAGTTTCTCTTTGAAACTTTTAGGTAGTCATCAATAAAACCTATTATGCCAAAACCTAAAAAGCTAAGAATCATTATCCACATGTAATGGTTTCTAAGATTTCCCCATAATAACACAGAAATCAAAACTGAGCCTATAATTATTATGCCTCCCATTGTAGGAGTGCCCTCTTTCTTTAGATGACTTTTAGGCCCGTCATCTCTTATGTGTTGGGTAAGAGACAAATTTTTTAACCATCTTATGCATTTAGGTGCAATAACAAAAGTAAAAAAAAAGGAGGTCAAAATAGCAAGCATTGTTCTGAAAGTTATATATCTAAAAACATTGAAAAAAGAAATTTCATCGCTTAGACTATAAAATATTTCATAAATCATTATTTTACACCTTCTCCCAAAATTTTTAGTATATCTTCCATTTTCATCCCTCTTGAACCTTTAATCAAAAGAACCTCACCACCTCTTAGCTCTTTCTTAAGAAAATTACCAGCCTCTTCAGCTTTTTTAAAAACAGGTCCATCCACATATCTTAATGCATTTTTAATAAAGTTTCCTACACCTACAAAGCCGTCTATTTTCATTTCTCTGAGCCAAATACCTAAATATTCATGGGCTTTCTGAGAGAAATCTCCTAACTCAAGCATGTCACCCAGGACAGCTATGGCTTTTCTGTTGCCTTTTCTTCTTGCAAGTTCTTCAATGGCTACTTTCATGGATGAGGGATTAGCATTGTAAGCATCAAAAAATATCTCTATATCATCAATTTTTATAATTTCTCCACGCATTTTTGGTGGATAAAAAGCTTCCAAAACCTCTTTTATCATACACTTGGATATCCCAAAATGCACTGCCACTGCACAGGCAGCTGTTATATTGTAAACATTATGTAAGCCCACAAGATGTGAATTTAGGTTGAAATTAGAAGTCTCTGTATTAAAAACAAAACTTACTCCCTCTTGGTTAAATTCAATATCAGTGGCATAATAGTCATATTTGTCCTTAAGTCCGAAAGTTACAATATTTCCTTTCCAATTTCTCAAACCTTCCATTAAAAACTCATCATCTCCATTGACAAAAACGGTTCTGACAAAGGAAAGCACCTCCAGTTCTTCTTCTCTTACTCCTTCTAAGGAACCAAAACCTTCTAAATGTTCATATCCTATATTTGTGATTAAAGCATATTGAGGTTTAACAACCTGGCAAAGTTCTCTTATGTCTCCTCTCCTATTTGTACCAAGTTCCAAAACCATTATTTCTGTATTATTCTCAACTTTACTCAGGCATAAAGGAACTCCTATGTTATTGTTCAGGTTTCCTTCTGTTTTTAGCACATTATACTTCTTTGATAAAAAAGCAGATAATAATTCTTTGGTAGTAGTTTTACCATTGCTTCCTAAAATTGATATAACTTTACCTCGGAAATTCTCTCTCAAATTTTTTGCTAAATCCTGCAATGCTTTAAGAGTGTCCTGAACTTTTACCACTGTTTTACCAGAAAAATCAACTGCCAGGTCTTTTGAAATTACTGCTCCAGAAGCTTTTTTAAGAGCTTCTTCAATAAATTCATGACCATCTCTTTTGGTCCCTTTAAGGGCAAAAAATAGATCTCTCTCCCTTATATTTCTCGTATCAATAGAAGCGCTAAAGAAAGTTTTGTCACCTTTTGACAAAACCTTACCGTCAGTTGCCTTTACAAGAGCATCAAGAGTGAACATTATTTTTTAAACTCCTTTAATATATTTCTTAATATCTCTTTATCGCTAAAGGGTAAACGCGATCCTTTTATTTCTTGATAATCTTCATGCCCTTTTCCAGCCACTATCAAAATATCATTTTTTTCACACATACTTATACCTATTTTTAAGGCATCCTGTCTATCAGGAACCACTATAAAGTTATACTTGCTAATACCCTCTTCTATATCTCTTATAATTTGTCTGGGCTCTTCCCATCTTGGATTATCAGAGGTGATGATTACAAAATCACTGAATTCTGTGGCAATTTTCCCCATTTGAGGTCTTTTGCCTTTATCACGATTCCCACCGCATCCAAAGATGGTAATAATTCTTCCTGAATTATACAACTCTTCCTTCAACCTGATTACGCTTGTAAGTAGTCTGTAAAGAGCATCAGGACTATGGGCATAATCTACAAAAACATGAAAATTCTGGCCTTCATTGATGTTTTCAAATCTTCCTTCAGGTGCTTTTGCTTTAGCTAATGCTGACTTAATCTTATCTAAGGAAATACCTAAGGATAAAGCCACGGCAATCGCACTAAGGGTATTGTAAATATTTGGGATACCTACAAGAGAAGTTTTAAAGTAATGATTTTGTCCCTCTATTATAACTTCTATTTCTGTTCCCACAAAACTCAATTTATAGTTTTTCACATAAATATTACCTTTATCATCTTGTAATGATAATAAATATTTTTTGCCTTCCACTTCTTTTGCTAATCTTCTTCCATATTCATCATCTATATTTATTACAGAAACACCATCTTTTTTTAAAAGTTCCTTGAATAATCTTCTTTTCGCCTGAAAATAATCCTCCATGTCTTTATGAAAATCAAGATGATCTCTGGAAAGATTTGTAAAAACAGCCACTTCAAATTCTGAATAATCAGCCCTTTTTAAAGCCAAAGCATGAGAGGAAACCTCAGAAACTACATATTCAATACCTTTAGAACACATTTCTTTTAGTAAACTCTGAAATTGTAAAGCATCGGGTGTTGTATGAATTGCCTTTATTTCTTTATCGTCAATAGAATACTTAATTGTACCTATCAACCCACTTCTTTTCCCATTCTCTCTTAAAATATCTCTTATTATATAAGAGGTGGTTGTCTTTCCATTAGTTCCTGTTATACCTATGAGATGAATTTTTTTTGAAGGGCTTCCATAAAATTTATCAGCTATCCACGCAAGGGCATCTTTGCTGTCATCAACACCTATCCATGTGACATGGCTATTGTCAGGTTTGTAAAGATTTTTTTCATATACTATTGCTACGGCACCATTTTGAATAGCTTCTTTGATAAATTTATGACCATCACTGTTCTGACCTACTATTGCCACAAAAAGTGTATCCCTTTGGACTTCTTTTGAATTAAATTTAATGTCTTTGAAATCCTTATCTATAGATCCTAAAATTTCAAAATCATCTCTTAAAATTTCTGAAACTTTCATCTTGATAATACTACCTCTCTATTAACATTATTTATACTAACAACAACTCCCTTTTGTTTTGCATCATCTCTTGGAACATTCAAGTATGCTAATGCTTCATTAGAAATTGCCTTAAATATGGGGCCAGCAACAACCCCTCCATAGTGTGCTCCCTTTGGCTCGTTAACAATAACTATGAGAGCAATCTTAGGATCATTAGCAGGAATAAACCCTACAAAAGAACTTACATACTTGTCCTTTGAGTATGTTTTAATCTTCGGATCGTACTTTTGAGCTGTTCCTGTTTTTCCAGCTACTTCATTACCTTCTACTCGAGCTGTAGTAGCTGTTCCCCCTTCCTCTGTAACTTTAGTAAGAATTTCTCTCAAGGTATAAGCTGTTTTCTCAGAAAAAATTCTCTCTCGCTGCACTACAGCCTTATAAATCAGATTTCCATCAGGTGACCTTATTTCAGATACCACAAAAGGTTTTACAAGATATCCGCCGTTTGCTACAGCACAATATGCTCTTAATACTTGCAGAGGGGTAACAGCCACTTCTTGACCAATAGGAATAGCTCCCATAGAGGTTCCAGACCATTTATTGAGAGGCTTTACTTGTCCTGCTGCCTCTCCTGGCAGATCAATCCCACTCTTTACACCAAAGCCAAACTTTTTAATATATTCATAAAGCTTTTCTCTGCCAAGCATCTTAGCAATTTTTATTGTACCTACATTGGAGGATTTTTGAATAACCTCTTCAAAAGTAAGAACTCCGTATTTGTGGACATCCTTAATTTTTTTACCTCCTACTTCAATATATCCTGGAGCACAATCTATTTTTGTATTCCTTAAAATAATCTTCTCTTCCAAGACTGCTGTAGCTGTGACTATTTTAAAGGTTGATCCGGGTTCATATAAATCTGTTATTGCTCTGTTTCTTACATTGTCTAAATTCTTTATTGTCTCAATATTATTAGGGTTGTATGTAGGTCTATTTGCTAATGCAAGAATTTCACCAGTAAAAGGATCCATCATTATAGCTGATGCTGATGAAGCTTTCCATTTAATCATTGCTTCATCAAGATATTTTTCAACAATGTGTTGTAAGCCCTCGTCCAGAGTAACAAAAATATCATTACCTTTCATCTCCAAGTAAACACCATCTGATAATTTTTTACCTGTAGCATCTCTTAATACTACCTTTGAGGCTCTTTGTGCTCTTAGATATTTATCATAATATTTTTCCAGGCCTTCTATTCCCTCCTCATCAATATTTACAAAACCTAAAACATGAGAGGCAATTGATCCCTTAGGATAGAATCTAACATTTTCTGTAACAAAACCAACCCCTTGAATCTTTAAATCTTTTATTTTCCTGGATACTTCGTCATCAAGCTTTCTTTTTACCCATACAAATCGCTTATTACTTTCAGCACTCTCTGATATTTCTTTATAGTCCACTTTAACATAATTATTTAAAAGATTCAGTGTTTCCTGTCCCTTTATCATAGAAGGATCAATAAATAGTGAATCTCTCTCTAAAGAAATGGCTAACTCTCTACCCACTCTGTCATAGATATTACCCCTTTTTGGGGATATTTCTTCTTTTTTTACATGTTGCTTATTTGCCTTTTGTAGATAGGCTTCGTGCTCAACAAACATTATAAGAAAAAGACGAAAAATAATAACTCCATAAAGTAAAATGGTTAGGTACTTAAGGATTTTAATCCTTAGATTCATAATTTAGTCTCGACGATTAAAACTAACTTTGCTGATAGATGGAGCTTTTTCTGTTATATAAACTACTTTTTTCCTGTCAGGAAAATAGAGATTAATAATATCACCCTTTTCAAACCTCGCTATACTTGTTAAAGAGGCTTTTTCTGCTAATAAGATTCTCTGTTGTCTTATTAGATTTTTCTTTTTCTCTTCCAACTGGCTTAATCGATATTCAAGAGCAATAACATTAGATCTTATCCACAAAATACCAAACAATGATAAGACCCCAAGAAACAATAATATACCTGAAATTAATACAAAATTTCTACTTCTATATAAAAATTTATTCATAACTTCTCACCTCCCCTTAATCTTGCACTTCTTGATGAGGGATTTTTTGTTATCTCTTCTAAAGAAGGGAAAATAGGTTTTTTCGTTAAGATAGTAATATTACCTCCTTTCTCCTCTTCCCTTAGAAAAGTTTTCACTATTCTGTCCTCACCTGAGTGGTAAGATATGACAACTATTCTTCCTCCCTTTTTGAGCACTTGTATCGCCTTTTTAAGCCCCTCTTTGAGTTCCTCTAATTCTCTGTTAACCTCCATTCTAATTGCTTGAAACACTCGCGTTGCTGGATGAATATTGCCTTTTTTAGGAATTATTTTCTTTACCAAATCTGATAATTCTTTACAAGAATCAATTGTCTTTTTCTGCCTTTGCTTTACAATCTCTTTAGCTATTCTCTTTGAGAAAGGCTCATCACCGTAATCTTTAAATATTTGAATTAATTTATATTCTGGATATTTGTTTACAACATCCCAAGCCTTTAGAGTCAGTGATTGATCCATTCTCATATCCAGAGTCTTAGGGGAGTTAAAACTAAATCCTCTTGATAAATCTTTAATCTGAAGCATGGAAATACCCAAATCAAAGAGAATTCCGTCAATTTTTTCCAAACCTAATTCTTTAAGTACATCAACAATTTGAGAAAAGTTAGCTTTTCTTAGGATAACTCTTTCATCGTCAATAATATACCTTGCACATTCAATTGCCTCAGCATCTCTGTCAAATCCGATTAATAAACCATCTCTCCCTAATTTCTTAAGAATTTCTTTTGAATGACCTCCGCAACCTAAGGTAGCATCTACATATATGCCATCTTTGTTAATATTCAATAGTTGTATTACTTCTTTTACCATTACTGGAATATGGGGACTCTTATAAACCGTATTTTGCAAGAGCATCTTGAAGCCTCTTAATGTCTACTTTTGTTGGATCTGTAATATTGTCCCAAGTTACTTTATCCCATATTTCAATCCTGTCAATCTGTCCTACAATAACAACTTCTGAATTAATCCCTGCATCCTGCCTGTGTTCATAAGGAATAAGGAGTCTACCCTGCTTATCAAGCTCCACAGGGACTGCTCCAGCTATCACCCTTCTTAAAAAGAACATCACTGCTTCATCGGAACGAGGGAGTTCTCTTACTTTTTCCTCCATTTTTAGCCATTCTTCAAGGGGATAAAGATATAGAGACCTATCAAAAGGAGCATTTGTTAGGTAGAGCTTCTGAGAGGAATATTTGTTTACTAAAACCTCTCTCAGAGAAGCTGGCAAGATAACTCTTCCCTTTTGATCTAAATTATGGTAATATTTTCCTATGAAAGATATCATACTCCACTTTCCACCACTATTTACCACCAATAATATACCAATATGAAAATTTTGTCAAGGGGTATTAAAAATGTCAGAAAAAATTTTTGAAATTTTTGAAAAAAAGATAGAAAATTTAAAACTTCAAAATCTATATCGTTCAGTAAGAGACTTAAAAAGTAGAGAAGGAATGAAAATTACAATAAAGGGTAAAAAATTAATAAATTTTGCCTCCAATGACTATCTTGGATTAAGTCAACATCCAGTTGTAAAAAATTCTGCAATAGAGGCCATAAAACTATTTGGTGTAGGAGGAGGAGCATCTCGATTGCTTAGCGGTGGTACCATTTTTCACAAAAAAATGGAGGAATTACTCTCTAAGTTTAAAAATTCTCAAAAATCTCTCATCTTTAATTCAGGCTATACTGCAAATTTATCTGCAATCCAATCAATTGCTCAAGAGGGAGACCTTATCCTCAGTGATGAATTTAATCACGCAAGCATAATTGATGGCTGCCGATTGAGTAAAGCTGAAAAATATATTTATAAACACTGTGACATTGAGGACCTATACAGATTAATTAAGAAAACCAAATGTAAAGGAAAGAGAATAATTATAACCGATTCAGTATTCAGTATGGATGGGGATATTGCACCTCTTCAGGAACTTTACGAAATCTGTAAAAATGAAGAAGCTCTACTTTATCTTGATGATGCTCACGGAACAGGTGTTTTAGGAGATGGTTTTGGAGCCCTTAAACATTTTGACCTAAAAACAGAGGATTTTGTGATCCAAATGGGAACCTTTTCAAAAGCTTTAGGTTCCTTTGGAGCTTTCATATGTGCTTCATCTTCTCTGATAGATTGGCTTATAAATACTTCGAGAGGTTTTATATATTCCACAGCTCTTCCAGCCTCTGTAATAGCTTCTTCTTACTCTGCTCTAAAACTTATATTAGAAGACAAAAGCTTAATAAAGAAACTTTGGGAAAACACAAACAAAGTAAGAGAAACTATAAAAAAACTGGATTTATTAACAACTCACTCTCAAACTCCCATTATTCCAATTCTGTTTAAAGACTTAAAGGAAGCTTTAAAGGCATCAAAAATTTTAGCAGGATTGAACATTTATGCACCGGTCATAAGGCCACCAACAGTTAAAATACCAAGAATTAGACTCACTGTCACAGCTGCTCACACAGAGGAAGAAATCGAAGCATTGATAGAAGCTTTAGGGAGACTATAAAGGTAGATAAGCTCGTGCATTTAGGAAAAGATCTGACTTTATACCTCTTCTGAATTTATGAAAACCAGCAACTGCTATCATTGCTGCATTGTCAGTACATAAAGCTTTTGAGGGAAGATAAACTTGAAAACCTTCCTCTTTAAGATCCATTGCTTTCTTTCTCAAAAGACTATTTGCTGCTACACCTCCTGTAATCACTACTTTATCAAGCTTTTCAGCTTTTAAGGCCATTTTTATTTTCTCAATTAAGACTTCTACAACCACTTTCTGAAAAGCTGCTGCTAAATCTCTTTTAAAATCATCCGGTGCATTTCCCTCTGGAATACCAAGAGTTTTAAAAAGAACTTTCACAGCTGTTTTTAAACCACTAAAACTAAAATCAAAGGTCCCGGGCAAGAAAGGTTTAGGTAAACTATATTTTAGTGGATCTCCTTCCTGAGCCAGATTATCAATAACTGGACCTCCTGGATAGCCTAAACCAAGCATTTTGGCCACTTTATCAAAGGCTTCTCCGGCAGCGTCATCTCTTGTTCTACCAATTTCTCTATATTCACCAAAGTCATCAACTCTGTACAAACTTGTATGACCTCCAGATACAATAAGACTAAGAAAGGGAAAATCTGGGAATTTTTCCTCTAAGAATACGGCTTGAATATGACCCTCTAAATGATTAACTCCCACAATAGGTTTTTTTATTGAAAAGCTCAAAGCCTTTCCAAAGCATAGTCCTACCAATAAGGATCCTATGAGTCCCGGGCCATGACATACTGCAATTAAGTCCACATCCTTTAGTTTAATTTTGGCTGAATCTAAAGCTTCTTCTGTCACATTCCAAATCCATTCCATATGCTTTCTGGAGGCAATTTCAGGAACAATACCACCATATTTACTGTGGAATTTAATTTGTGAAGAAACGATGTTACTAAGTATTCTTCTATCTTCTAAAATAGCTACAGAAGTATCATCACAGGATGTATCAATACCTAATATGAGCATTTACATACTGCCGTAGGAGTGTAAACCACTAAGAAATAGATTTACTCCAAGATATGTAAATATGGTAACTAAGAATCCTACAACAGCTATAATGGAAGTCTTTGCTCCACTCCAACCTCTTATAAATTTGGCATGAAGATAAAAAGCATAGACAAACCAAGTAATAAGAGACCAAGTTTCCTTAGGATCCCATCCCCAATATCTTCCCCAAGCCTGATCTGCCCATATAGCTCCAAAGACAAGCCCGCCTATGGTGAATAAGGGAAATCCAAAGGCAATGCCTTTATAAGTTATATCCTCAAGCAAATTAGCATCTATTTTAAATTCCGTGAAAATTCTTACTATAACCTCTCCCCATCTCCAAAAAACAAAGATAAAAGCAATAAGAGCAGACCAACTTAAAATTACCACAAATGGGGAGGAATTACCTAAGGTGGAATGAAATATTTTTAATGAGTTTTGATTGGCTCTTGTAGCCATATCAATAATCACTGATAAAATGAGAAAAAACATTAAAGCTAAAATTGTTGTAGATAGTATATATTTAAAAGATTTTCTATTTTCAGAAATCATGAGAATATGAAATAATCCGGCTACAAAGCTTATAGCAAAGGCTGCGTAGGATATAAAGCTTAATGTAACATGAGCAAGCAACCAATTACTTTTCAAAGCAGGAACGAGTGGTTGTACTTCCTTTGTTATCCCAAGTAATTCCGTAAGACCTATAGCTATGCCAGCAATTATGGAGACTATGACGCCAAAACCTTTTTTTCCATATTTCCACTCAAGGATTAGATATCCGATTACTAAGCATAGGACAAAAAAAACCAAACTTTCGTAAAGATTTGTAATAGGTATGCTTCTTATAATAGAATGATTTATATCATACATCTCTTTAAATCGCTGAATAAAGCCAAACAAATGTATCAATATACCGATACAGAGGGCTGCCGTTGCTGAATAACCAATTTTGTCCTTTTTTGTAAGTAAATAAATAATATAAAGAGGCATAGCAATAATATAGAGTAAACCAGCAATAGAGATTATTTGATAACTCATTTTTCCTCTCCTTTTAATTTTTTAATTATTTCATTAAGCTCTTTTTCAATAGTGACCTTACCCTTTAGAGTTGGGGAGTAAAAAATGACCTTATTTTTATCTATTATGACAAAGTAATTCATTGGTCTTAGAAAAAGGGAAACAAAAAGTCCTATGCAAAGTAATATAGAACCAAAATAGATAAGAGGTACTCCAGGGTCTTTTCTTACCTGAAGCCCTGTAAATTGAGCACCCCATAACTCGTCAAATCTTAATTTACCATAGGGAGTCTCCCAAGTCTGAGGGATCTTTTTAAGTATCCATTGTTGAGTCTTTTTACCTTGAGCCTCAAATTCTACTAAAACTGCTGGGTTAATCATATCCGTTGTCATATTAAACAATCTTCCCTCTTCATCTATACCTAAGGCAGGAGAAAAATCAATAACTGAAAATAAAACTGAACTGTTTGGTATCCTGACTTTTTCTTCAAATTTTACGTTAATGGGAATTTTTTTATTATTATCATGAAAAAAAGTAAAACGAAATTCTGCATGTTCTGTTGGTTGAAAACCGTAACTTGCTTGATAAAAGTTAAATCCTTTATAGGAAAAAGGTTCATTGACTTCTAATATTACTGTTTCTTTACCATTAATCATCATAGGTTTATCCTTTTCTAAAATCTTCAAATAACTTCTAAAAGCCTTGGGAACCGCTGAATTTTCATAATATTCTACTTCAAATTTTTCACATAAAATTTGAAAATCAAGTGGAATCGTCTTACCCTCATCAGAAATTATAAAATCTAATGCCGTGCCCTCTACTATGTTCATATGTCCTCTAAATCCAAAAAAAGTGCCTAATAAAGCTCCAGCAAGAATAACAAGTATACTAAAATGGGTAAGATAAACAGCCAGTCTTGTTTTACTCCACTTTTTTGCATGGAGTTGAATCCCCTCAGGAGTTTCAAAAAAAATAACATAGAAACCTTTTCTTTCAAGAGTTTCTGAGACTTTCTCTTTAAGGTTAGAAACATCTGATAAAATGAGCTGTCTTTTTAGAGGCATACTCTCTAAAACTTTCATTGATAGTGCTTGAGGTAATAACTTATAAGATTTCAATAAATTAGGAAGTCTATCAATAGAACAAACTATTAAGTTAAGAGCAAACATAAAGAGTAAAAAGGTAAACCACCAGCTATGATATACATTATTTAAATCTAAAAGACTCACTATGTCATGAATTTTTAATGAGGTATCCATCGATAAAAATTTTGAAAAAAATCTAATGGTAGCCTCAGGCTCTAATTGCTGAGGAATTACAGTACCTATGGCAGCAGCTATAGATATTACAATAAACAAAGCAACTGCAAGATCTACAGAAGCAAAGAAATTCCAAATTTTCTCATTCAAATTTTCCAGTTTCAACTTCTCCATTTTCCCTCCGAAAAAACAATTAATTTTATATACTAACACATATGTATTCATAAGATAAATTTAGTAATCTAACCATAAATCATCTTTCAATTTTTTTCCAAGAAGATAAAAGAATTATAATTTCAAGCCTTATTCTTTATAATTAGGAAAAGTCCTAAACTTTTTAAAAATGTTAGGTTCTATCAGTAAGCCCCAGCAATCCTCTTCTTCAAATCTGGCAAGCCAGATTATTTTGTCTCTCATCTTACATATGAATAAGCTTTAGAATCCTGTGACTCCAACCATACTGTCATTGCAAGTATGTGGTTAGATAGCCAAAGGTATCTCCCTTTTCTACTTTTAACTAAAAAGAATTCTTATGGGAGAGAGGGGCTCCCTCAGATTCTCAATGGGAGAGGGAAATAGCAAATCTGAAAATGCTTTTCTCTCTTTTAAGAAAAGCTTCAGGAAGTAAAGAATTATTAAAAATTAAAAAATTTTCCCCTAAAGTAAATAATTTCTCATCTATAATGGAAAATTTATGATTTTTTCCTAAGTTATGAAAAAATTTTATTCTAAAATTCCATAAAAGCACAAATTTTTTGTATAATTATTATATTTTTGATCAAAAAAAGGAGGTACCGTGCATTTCTTTGCTTACAAAAATGGAGAACTTTATGCAGAAGATGTTCCTGTAATTGAAATTATTAAGGAATTCGGAACACCTCTGTATATCTATAGCTATGGCACTATAATAAGACATATAAGAGCTTATGAAGAGGCTTTTTGCGAAGTGCCACACATCATTTGCTATGCTGTAAAAGCTAATTCTAACCTCGCTCTTCTCAATATCTTTGCTCAATTAGGACTCGGAGCAGATATTGTCTCAGGAGGAGAGCTTTTTAGGGCATTAAAAGCCGGAATAAAAAATTATAGAATTGTATTTGCTGGAGTGGGCAAGAGTGATGAGGAAATAGAATATGCATTAAAAAACGATATATTAATGTTTAACGTAGAATCAGAAGAGGAATTATACAAAATAAATGATATGGCCAAAAAATTAAAGAAGAAGGCACAAGTAGCACTAAGAGTCAATCCTGACATTGACCCTAAAACCCATAAATACATTGCTACAGGACTCAAAACAAGTAAATTCGGCATTCCTATTGAAAAAGCTATTGAATATTATAAGATCGCTAAATCTCTTGACTATATTGAAGTAATAGGTATTCATAAACATATTGGCTCACAAATAACTGACACAAAAGCCTATGAGGAAGCATTATCTAAGATTATCAATCTCTATGATAAACTCATCAAATTTGATTTAAAAATTGATTATCTTGATATTGGTGGTGGCTTAGGAATAACCTATAAGGATGAATCACCACCCCTTCCAAAGGATTTAGCAAATTGTCTTTTGCCATTATTAAAAAATAAAAAAGGTAAATTAATTTTAGAACCGGGAAGATCTATTGTGGGAAATGCAGGAATATTACTTACAAAAATCTTATATACCAAAAAGACAGAAAATAAAAACTTTTTTATAGTTGATGCTGGAATGAACGATCTCATTAGACCAACTCTATATGGCTCTTATCATGAAATTCAACCTGTTATCTCTAAGGACAGAGATAGAATTGTAGTTGATATAGTAGGTCCTATATGTGAATCCGGTGATTTTCTTGCTAAAGACAGAGAGATAGAGAAATTATCACCAGGAGAGTATCTTGCTGTTATGAGCGCAGGAGCCTATGGTTTTTCCATGTCATCAAATTACAATAGCAGACCCCGTGCTGCCGAGGTCTTAGTAAAGGGTGACAAGTATGCTTTAATAAGAAAACGAGAAACCTATAAAGACTTAATTAGAAATGAGATCATACCGGAGGATTTGCTGTAATGAAAAATATTGAATTTGTAAAAATGCATGGTCTCGGTAATGATTTTATCCTTATTGATTGTATAAATCAAGAAATTGATAATCCTGAGAAATTTGCAAAAAAATATTGTCATCGCCGTTTTGGAATTGGTGCAGATCAGCTATTACTCCTTTATCCCTCAGAAATTGCTGATTTTAAGATGAAAATATATAATGCCGATGGTTCAGAAGTTGAGATGTGCGGTAATGGTATTAGATGCTTTGCAAAATATATCTGGGATAGGAATTTATCTCACAAAGAAATACTTAGTATTGAGACTCTTGCCGGTATTATAAAACCAAAAAAAGTAGGAGAACTTGTGCAAGTTGATATGGGGAAACCAGAGTTTCATCCACCAAATATACCTGTAGATGTAGATGCAGATAAAGCTTTTGATTTGCTCCTTGAAGTATTAGGATGGCATGCAAAATTGAATTGTGTTAGCATGGGTAATCCCCATGCAGTTATTTTTCTTGATGAAGAGCCAAAAAATTTTGCCGTAGCAAAATATGGTCCCCTTATTGAAAATCATCCTATATTTCCTAAGAGAACGAATGTAGAATTCGCATTTATAAATAATCCAAAGGAAATAACAATGCGTGTTTGGGAAAGAGGCTCAGGAGAAACACTTGCCTGCGGAACCGGTGCCTGTGCTACTGCCGTTGCTGCCATGGTAAAAGGACTTACTGAAAAAAAAGTTACTGTCCATCTTCTGGGAGGAGACTTACAAATTGAATGGGCTGCAGATGATCATGTGTATATGACAGGTCCTGCAGAGGAAGTTTTTGAAGGAAAATTAAAAATTAGCTAAAAAACTGAATTATATATCTTAAAGATATGTAAATAATTAAAACACCTAAAATAAGCTTAATGTATTTTTGAGGCATATGTTTTTGCATCCTGGCTCCAAGATACATTCCAAAAGCCCCACCCAAACCAAAAAGCAAACCAAGCAACCAATCAGGCTTTGTTTGAAGACCTTCTGGGGATGGTAAAAGTGTATAGTAAATAACTCCGAAAACTGAAGCTGTAGCTGTACCCATTAGGCATGCTCCAGCTATGCTGTGAACTGGTAAACGGAAAAAGGTTACTAAAAAAGGTGCCATAATTGAACCACCCCCTATACCGTAGGCACCACCTATTACTCCTATAACAAAAGCAAGGATAAAAACTCCTATTGTGTTAAAAGCAAATCTCTCACCCCAAAATTCATACACAGTCTTTTTCAATGAAAATGATATTGTTTTAACTGTTGCCTCTCCACTAAGTTTTTGCTCAAACTTTTTTTGCGAAGCTGTTTTTTTCTTTTTGAAAGCATCAGTAAAAAGTCTTATTCCAATATAGAGAAGAACAAGGCCTACAAAAAATTTAAAGGATTTTGGATCTGGAAGAATTTTTATTCTAATGTAATAGCCGATTATTATGCCTGGAACAGTTCCTAACATAATTATCCAAGCAAGGGGCCAGGGAATTCTTCTCTCCTTTTGATATCTGTATACACCAGAGGGAATAGCAACCACATTAAAGATAAAGTTTGTGCCGCTTACTCCAGGAGAAGTATAGTTAAGAAAACTAACTTGATAAGGCATTAATAAAAAGGCACCAGATACTCCCCCCATAGAAGTAAAAAATGAGATAATAAAAGCAACAATAGGTGGAATTAGTACATTAGTTGTAACACCAGATGTAGGAAAAGTGTAAGTAAGAAAATCAAACATTTAAAATTATAATGCCTCCTTTATGTAAATTTAAATTAAAAATTTTTTATGAGTAAATAAAATTATTTTGAATTGAGCTCTTCAATTAAGATGTTTCTTATTTTTTCTTCCGAAGGAAGAGGAAAACCAGAATGTTTTAATTTACCATTTACAAGAAGTCCTGGTGTTACTTGAGTATATTTGAAAATTTCTTTCATATCTTTTATGTGACTTATTTCAGCCTGAATACCAAGCTGTGATACTACCTTCTTTACTGTCTCTTCAACTTTGTAACAATTAACACATCCAGGACCAAGAATTTTTATGTCCATTTTAACCTCCTATAAAAAATTTTTTATATACTATCATATTCTTAAGAATTTTGACAAATCCTCAGAATTTCTTATAGGGTCAAATATTTTTTCACCTACAGAAGGTATTATATAATCCTTACTCCTCTCTCTATGAGCGAAAACAGTAAAAGGTGTTAATTTTTCGATTGCAGTCTTTCCAACAGGGGAATCTAAGGTTGTATAAAAATTCAGAACAAGCAGATCAAAATAGCTCAATAGTGCCTTTATATAATATGGTGAGAGGTAGGCAGAAACACTATTTGAAAAAGCTCTCAAGGAAGCTTCTGCAAGACTAAGAAATTTGCTATTTTTAAGTATGCCGTAGAGTTTCAACATATTGATAATCATTATTGAGTTTGAGGCTGGATAGGAGGTATCATGAATATTTTTATTTCTAATCTCTAATACTAAGTATTCTCCTTCATAGAAACCTCCATTCTTTTGATCCCATAGTTTTTCTATGGCTAAATCTAAAAGCCTGATAGCACTTTGAAGATATAAATCCTGTCCTGTTACCTCATAAGCAGAAATAAGAGCTGAAATTATATAAGCATAATCATCTATTAATGCCTTTGTCCCATAGCGTGTTCTATAAAAATCTCCATTTTTAAATAACTCTCTAAGAGTAATATCAAGGGCTTTTAACGCTATATCTAATAGTTCTCTATTTTTCGTAATCCGCCAACCTGAAATGCAAGCCTCAGCACAAATGCCATTAACATTTGCATAAAGTTCAGAGTCTATATGAGGCAAAGGTCTCTTTTTTCTCTCTAATAAAAATTCTTCTCTAAGCTGCTTTAGGATTTCTCTTTTTCTTCCAAGAAGTATAAATCTATCATTAACCATAGCCTTTTCATCAACCATACTCATTGTCAAAGGGGATATTTTCATTAGTTCCTTCTCTGTCCAAGTGTAGTAGAAAGAATCTCCAAATTGACTGGCAGCAAAATATCCATCTTCTAAAAGCAAATTTTCTCTAAGGTAATTGGTTATCTCTGTTACTATCTCTCTGAAAAGTTCCCTCTTAAGTATGCTATAAGCATAAGATAGATTAATAATATGCCAGGCATTATCAACAGCGAGTTTCTCAAATTGAGGTAATTTCCATTCCTTGTCTGTGCAATATCTGTGAAAACCTCCTTCAATGTGGTCATATATTGCTCCCTGGAGCATACCATCAAAAGTTTTTTCTATAGCATCCAATACCCATGGTTTTGGTTTTATCCAGTATTTCCATAGAAGAAGATCCATGTGGGCAAAGGGTGCAAATTTCGGAGTTTTTTTAAAACCGCCGTATTCATAATCTATTTCCTTTACTATATCTTCCTCGGGATTTTGAATAAGCTCCTCTCTAATAGAGGAAGGCGCAATTTCTACTGGTTTTATAGCATCGATTATAATTTGAGCTCTTTTTAAGACTTTTTCCTTGCTTGTATGAAATAGTTCTAATGCTTTTTTGAACATGGTGGTAAAATAATCTTTATGTTCATTGGCTTTGTAAATTACTCCTGCAAAGGGTTTCCCATCAGGACATAAAAAAAGATTCAGAGGCCATCCAGTTCCCTGTCCTATAATATAGGAAGCTTTTTGATAAATTGAATCTAAATCTGGTCTTTCATCACGATTGACTAAGATAGGTATAAAATCTCTATTAATTATCTCTGAGATCTCAAGATCTTGGAGAATTTCTTCTTCCATTTTTTTGCAGTAAGCACTCCACTTTGCAGTAATATGAAGGAATATGGGCTTATTCTCTATTTCTGCCCTTTGCAAAGATTCTCTACTGTAAGATAACCACTCAATCATTTTGCCTTCCTCCTTTTTGTGTTTTTTAATTTTGCCCTTTCAATGAATTTTTTTACAAGTTCAGGATCTTTTTTGCCTTTTTTAATTTCAACTCCACTTGATACATCAACGGCATATGGTGAAACTTTTTGTATTGCTTCTTCTATATTAAATACATTCAAACCACCTGATAGAATTAATCTTCCAAATTTCTTAACTTTTAATGCTATTTGCCAATCAAAAGTTTTGCCAGTACCTCCATATTCTGAATAACTAAAGCTATCTAATAAAAAAGCTGATACTTCATATTTAGGAAGCACATCTTCTAAGAAACTTCCTTCAGGTAATTTTCCCTCGGGTGTTACTCTAAAGGCTTTTATAACTTTCCTAAAATTTTTGCAAAACTCAGGAGTCTCTTCTCCGTGAAGTTGAACAATCTCAATACCTGCTAAAGATATAATTTCTTTAATATTATCTACTGACTCATTGACAAAAACTCCTACTGTACTTACAAAAGGAGGAAGGGAGCCTATTATTTCTTTTGCTTTTTCAGGGCAGATATAGCGGGGACTTTTTTCATAGAAAATAAAGCCTAAGGCATCAGCACCGCAATGAACTGCCCAGTGAGCATCTTCTAAATTTGTTATGCCGCAGATTTTAACCCTTGTCATTCATACTTCCAGTAAAATCATCTTTGATTTTTCATCAAATTCTCTCTTTACGTTCACATGTAATATTTCCATAACTACTGCCTCAAGAATTAGAAAGACCTCTGCTTCTTCTCTAAGACAGCCCATTTTTACATAGTCTTCCCTTCCATAAACTCCGTGAAGATGAATGCGGGGTTCTTCTTCAAACCAAAAGATTGTTCCAATAGCAAGTATTTCATTATTTCCCGTAATTTCTCTCCAAATAGGTTTTGGTGGAAGCTCATCATTAATAGGACCTGCTACAAATTTTCCCTTTCTGAGACCACCAATCAACCAGAATATAGCTGAGTAAATACCTTCACTTTTTGCCATTTCCTTTAAATTCTCTAAAGGCGACTCTCCATCATCAAACTTTACAATAAAAACTCTTCCCACATTACCTTTTTGATATTTCATGTTGCCTCCATTGAATTATTCTATTGTAGACCATTTCAGGCGTTATCTCCTTCATGCACTTTAAATCAGGGCAAGATTTTTTAAAACAAGGGCTACAGGAAAGAGAGGATTTTATTATAAGATGCCCCTCACCAAAGGGACCTGTTCTTGCTGATGAAGTTGGGCCAAATAGAGCAACTACCTTTTTCCCACAAGCAACAGCAAGATGCATAGTGCCTGTGTCAGGAGTTATCACAAAAAGGGATTTTTTAAATACTGCTATCAGTTCCCGAAGAGAGGTTTTACCTGCCACAGATTTTGCTTTTCCTTGAGAGTATTTTTCAATATTAAGGGCATCAGCCTCATCTTTCTTTGAGCCTATGATCAAGAAATTATAGTGTAACATTTTTATAAGTTCAACAAAATAGGGTATAGGCCAGTTTTTTGTTTGCCATCTTGCTGAGGGAATTATAACAACATAGTCATTAAAATCTTTAAGCCATTCAGGTTGCTTTTCAGGAGGAAGAGGAAATTGGATAGATTTTATTTGACAACCTAATGCTTTTGCCATTTCAAGGTAGCGCATTATAGCATGCATATTTACTGATGCTGAGACAATTCTGTTGTAAAAGAGCGTGCTTAATTCCCTTCCTTCTTTAAAACCATACCTGAAGGTTGCTCCGCTTAAAGCAGTAATTATTCCACTTCTTAATAATCCCTGAAGGTCAACAGCAATTTCGTAATTTTCATTTTTCAGTTGCGCACTAAGATTTGAAAATTCTCTAATCGTCTCACGAAGATTTTGAATTGCTTTCCATTTATCCTTATTTATTACAAAGACTTTTTCTACCATAGGATGATCTGTTAATAGTTCTTCAAATCCACTTGCAACAACCCAATGAACTATTAGAGAGGGAAAGTTTTCTTTTAATGAATTTAAAAAAGCCAATGAATGAACAATATCACCAAGAGAGCTTGGTTTGATTAAAAGGAGCTTTTCAGAGCCTTTAAGCATTCAAATCCTTTTTTATGATTTCTACTACTTCTTTTAGATTAGATGCGTCTTTACCTATAAGAATTCCTTTTGCACCAATCATTTCAGCCAACTGAACATCTATCTCTTTATCTCCCACAACATAAGATCTTCTAAAATCAATTCCGTATTTATATCGGGCTATAAGAGGCATTGCCGGATTTGGCTTTCTACAAAAGCAACCCTCCTTAGGATGATGTGGACAGTAAAAGAAATCATCAAAACCATAATTTTCAATGAAAAATTTATTAACCTCTCTTACAAAATTTTCATCTACAATACCTCTTGCAATTCCTGACTGGTTAGAAACTCCTATAAGAAGAAAGCCTAATTCTTTAAGTTCTTTTATTGTTTCAATTTGGGTTGACACTTCAAAATCTTCCCAGCGATTCAAATAGTGAGCATCTCTACAAAGGGTGCCGTCTCGATCAAAGAAAACTGCTTTTCTTTTAGGTATAATTTCCAAAAGAGCATTCCATACCTCCTCTGTATCAATTGATTTCATACACTCTATGATATCGCATCTTTTCTTAAAACAAGGACTACAAGATAGTTTTGCTTTCAAGACTTTCCCAGCGATACGAGGAGGACCTGTAAGTTCTGGTGAAGTAGAACCAAAGATAGCTACTAAAGGTACACCAAGGGCATATCCAAGATGCATAATTCCTGAGTCATTGCATAAAAGAAGATCACATTCTGAAAGTATGCAGATTAGTTCCAAAAGGGAGGTTTTCCCTGTAAGATCTAAGAAAGAATCCTCTTCCATAAAATTTAATCCCTCTCCTTTTTGGCCTAAGATAACAACAGAGCCATATTTATTAATAAAATTTCTCACTATTTCATTAAATCTTGATATGTCCCATTTTTTTGTATCACCATACTTAGCCCCCGGTGCTACTGCAAGGATTGGTCTCCTTAAGCCATTAAGTCTTTGTCTTCCTAACATTCTATTCTCGAAGGAAATTTTAATCCAAGGATAGGAAGGAGTAAGAGAAGGATTGAATCTACGAGGGATTTCGAAAAAATAATCTATATGATGCATTCTTCTGTCCTCTCCATTATAAGGCACTGGATGAGTTAGAAAAAATCTTCTACAGTCTCTGTTCCACCCTACTCTTTCTGGTATTCCAGCTAAAAAAGTTATAAGAGCTGCATCAAGGGCATTTTGAAGAAGATAGGCTCTTTGATACTTTTTCTTTTTTAATTCTCTTATTACTTTAATCTTGCCTGTGAATCCCTTCTCATAAATAATTATCTCATCAATAGAACCCTCTAATTGAAAGAGCTCACATAGTGTTCTTCGAGTCAAAATAGAAATTTTATCATTAGGATGAAGCTTTCTAATTGCCCTTATTGCAGGTAAGCTCATTACAGCATCACCCAGCCAGTTTACAGATCGAATAAGTACCTCCATTTAAGTATTTTAAGCTTATTGACTAATACCATGCAAATGGTATAATTAAAAAATGTATCAAAGAACTTACTTAAAAGTTGGTGATAAAGTAAGGCATATTCATTATGCCATTTGGGGTATTGGAGAAGTAATTGAGGAGAGAAACTCCCAGCTGCCAGGTGGTTTATGTTTTGTGAGGATTATGTTTGAAGATGGTCAAGAGAGATATTTTATTAACAATCTTGACCATCAAATGTGCTGTTATTACATGGGAATTAGAATCATTGAAGAATTCCATATCTGGGAGACTTGATTGACGCTTATAAAAACCTTTGATTTAAATAAAACCTTCAAACTGAAAAATCTCAAAATCCCGGCAGTAGAAGATTTAAACGTTGAAATAAATTCTGATGACTTCTTTGCCTTAGTTGGTGAAAGTGGTTCTGGTAAATCAACATTTTTAAAACTACTTCTAAGACTAACTAAGCCTGATAGAGGCAGGATAGTATTTAAAGAAATGGATATCTGGAAAAAGGCTGAGGAGAATTTAAAGGATTTTTATCAATCCATAGGAGTAGTTTTCCAAGATCCCTATTCATCTTTGAATCCAAGAATGAAAATTTATACGATAGTGGAGGAACCTATAAAAATACATAAAAAGTATGAAACCAAAGAAGCAAAATTGAGAATAATAAAAACTTTCAACGAATTAGGACTAAATTCAGACTTATTGAACTTATATCCTCATCAACTAAGCGGAGGGCAAAGACAGAGAGTTGCCATTGCAAGGGCATTAATTTTAGAACCGGAAATCCTTCTTGCTGACGAACCTCTCTCTGCTTTAGATATCTCACTTCAAGCCTCCATCTTAAATCAGTTAATGGAGATAAGAGATAAGAGAAAATTAGCAATACTAATGATTACCCATGATCTAAATATAGTTAGAGCTGTTAGTACAAAAATTGCTGTAATGCATTTAGGCAGAATTGTTGAAGAAGCTCCTACAAAGGAAATATTTAGAGAACCCCTTCATCCTTACACAAAAATACTTCTTGACAGTATACCTGGTTTTCATAGAAGGGAGAGAGAAAAAATTCCAAAAATTAGCACTGAAGATAAAACCTCTTGGACACTTAAAGGTTGTAGATTTTACAACAGATGCTCTTTTCGTATGAAAATATGCCCAGAAAAAATACCACCTCTTAAAAGCCTTAATAATAGAAAAGTTAGATGTTTTCTCTATTGAGAGCTACGATTAAGGGAGTAAGCTTTTCTAATCAAAATTACTCTTTCATAGTGATTTACAATGGGAGAATAATATCTTAATTTAAAATTTAATGGATCATGCAATTGCTCTGCAGGAATATAATTTAGTTCTGGAAGATATTTTTTTATGAATTTAGCTTCTGGATCAAATTTTTTTGCCTGGAGGATAGGATTGAAAATTCTTAAAGGTTTTGGATCTGGTCCTACAGAAGCATTCCATTGCCAATTACCCACATTAACTACTTCATCATAGTCTAAAAGATACTCCATGAAAAACTTCTCCCCCAGTCTCCAATCCATTAGTAAATCCTTAGTAAAAAAGTTTGCTACAATCATTCTGGCTCTGTTATGCATCCATCCTTCTTTTTTAAGCTGCATTATTGAAGCATCTACAATAGGATAGCCTGTTTTCCCATCTATAAATGCCTTGTATAATTTTTCATCATATTGCCAATTAATATTTCTCCTCTTTTCAAGAAACTCCAATTCATTGAATTGGGGAAAATTTATTTTTATGTGATACCAAAATTCCCTCCAGGCAAGCTCTTTTATAAATTGGCAGTCTTGTCCTGCTTTTTCGGAAGCTTGTTTATATAATTTTCTCAATGAGATCAAACCAAACCTTATATAAGGAGACAATTTTGAAGTACCATCTATGTCAAGTCTGTTTCGGGTATTTTCGTAGTCGTGAAAATTAAAGTTGTATAACCTATTAAAACCAAAAGATAAATTCCAAGTTTTGTTCAATTCATAAGGAAGTTTATCTATGGTTTTGTAAACATCTGGTTCAGATAAGATGGGTGTATTGATCTTTTCAGGCGAAGACACTGAATGGATTGAAATGCTTACTCTCCAGTGCTGGTAAAAATTTGAATAAATTTTTTTATAGGGTATTTTCTCTATTTGAGCCAAAAAATTATCAGATATGGAATGAAAAGGAATTTTAGCCTCCTTACACAATTTTTCTATTTGGCTTTCAAGGTCTTGACCTGTCCAAGAAAAAGCTTTATTTGTAAAAACAGCATCGGGTTTATATTTTTCTATTAGTCTCTGAAAAACTTCATAGGGAGATTCATGAAAACAATAGAGAATTCCTCCCTTCTTTTGTATTTCATAAGATAAGTTTTTTACTGCCTCCACTATGAAACCTAATCTACTGTTGTAACCTTTAAATCTATTAAGCAATTCTGGTATAAAGATGAAAAGGGGTATTAGCTCCTTACTTTCATCATAGGCTTTTTTGAAAGCTATATTATCATCAATTCTTAAATCTCTCTTAAACCAATAAATAGCTCTTCTATACATCCAACTCCTCAGGATAAGGTTCTAAATATTTCTGAATCAAAATATACTCATTGTCAAATCTGTAAGACATGCTCTTGAGTAATTCAATAACAGATTTCAAAGGAAGTTTTCCTTCACCAAATTTATTTATCAAGTTTATTAAGTGTTGTCTTTCCTTGAGATTCAATTTCCTTGAAAAATATCCCATTAAGTGGGTGAGAGTATTGACATGCCTTTTTAAGGTTGGTCTTTTTAGAAAAGCTTCATAAAATTTTAATCTATAGATCTTAAATTTCTCATCTAAGGGAATACCACTATCAGCTACTAATTTTCCCAGCTCTTTTAGATGTTTCTGACTGTAAGTCATAAGAAGATACTTATACCGTGTATGAAATCTTATCAATGTCTTGGCTTCACTATCTTTCAATATATTTCGTAACTCAGCAAAGGCGAAAATTCTTGTTAAAAAATGATTTCTTATACCTTCGTCTCTAAGTCTTCCTTCATCCTCTAATGGAAGATGTAGGAAAACCTTTTTTATTGCTTCAGCAAAAAATCCGTAAGTTTTACCCTTAACGGCATTATTTCTGTAGAGTTTTGTTGAACCTACTCCGCAGGAGGGAGATTTAGCTTTTAAGACAAATCCATCTAAATCTGTAAGATAGCTAAGAGTTTTTCTTGAAAATTCATTTATTTTATCAGTAAAGTCCATTCCAGTTTCAGGCTGAATTAATCTTTTAGAGAATTGACCATCCATTATAATCAAACGTTGCCGCGGAACACCTAACCCAATTTCCAACTCGGGACAAAGATCTATAAATTCTATATGTTGTTTTAATTTGCTTATAAATTCATCATTTACAATTCCACCATTGTATCTTACTGGTTGAGAAAAACACCTACTTATAAGCAATTTAGGTTTTATCATTGATTTATATTATAATTTATTGTGATGGAAAATATCACAGATAATTTGTCACCTTTCTTTTTAGCTTTATTTGCGGGATTATTTACTTGGTCTCTTACTGCCTTAGGAGCTTCCTTAGTGTTTCTCTTTAAGAATGTAAATAGAAAAATACTTGACACAGCTTTGGGTTTTGCTGCTGGGGTCATGATTGCAGCAAGCTTTTGGTCATTACTTGACCCTGCTATAGAGATGTCGAAAGGCAAGGGAATACCCCCTTGGATTCCTCCTGCAATTGGTTTTTTAATTGGTGCTTTATTTTTAAGAATATTTGACATGATTTTACCTCATTTACATTTTCAAGCATCAATGAAGGAAGTGGAAGGATTAAAAACCTCTTTCAAAAGAACTACTCTTCTTGTCTTAGCAGTTACATTACATAATATCCCGGAGGGATTGGCAATAGGCGTATCTTTCGGAGCACATGGATTGGATCCTTCCTCTGTCAGTCTTTTATCATCAATTATCTTAGCCTTTGGTATAGGAATTCAGAACATTCCTGAAGGATTTGCTATATCAATGCCCTTAAGAGGCGAAGGTTTCTCAAAGTTTAAAAGTTTCTTTTATGGGCAAATCTCTGGATTAGTTGAACCTCTCTTTGCCATAATAGGAGTACTTTTTGTAAACATCATGCATAGCTTTTTACCTTATGCTCTTGGATTTGCTGCAGGAGCTATGATTTTTATCACAGTGGAAGAACTTATACCTGAGTCTCAAAGAAATGGAAATTCTGATATCGCAACAGCAGGATTTATCATTGGTTTTACCCTTATGATGATTCTTGATGTAGCCTTTAAATAGTTTATCCCTTTAGCTTTTTTGCAATCTCAGCTAGTCTCTTTCCAAAAATCTTACAAATATTTGCCTCATTTTCGTCAATTTCTCTCTTATTTTCTGCCTCTGCCACATGACCTGGTCCATAAGGTGAACCTCCTCCCTTAGTTAAATATAAATATGGCACTGAATAGGGAACTCCAACAATAATGCAGCCTAAATGAAGCAAAACAGTCATAAAAGTTAAAATAGTAGACTCTTGTCCACCATGCATTGTTCCAGTGGACACAAAGACACCGGCTGGTTTTCCTTCAAAAACCCTTTGCATCCAAAGGGGACCAAATTGATCAACTACATTCTTAAGCTGAGCAGATACATTTCCAAATCTTGTAGGAGTTCCAAAAGCATATCCATCAGCAATTTTAAAATCTTCAAGAGTTACAAGGGGGACATCTTTTTGAATTTCTATACCAGCTTGTATATCCGGTCTTGAAGAAATTACAGATTGAGGTAAGAGTTCAGGACATCTTCTTATTATCGGTTCAGCTCCAGCCTCCTTTACTCCCTCAGCGATTAATTTTGCCATTTTGTATGTGTTCCCAAAGGTGCTATAATAAACTATCAATATTTTCATGGCTTGACCTCCAAAATGAGATAATTTGTCTATTAATTATAACAAAAAAGTAAGGTTATGTAAGCAAAATTATTGATTTGGATTGCTGTTGTTGACTTTTAGATACAAAATATAGTAATTTTAATAAGTTTAAGAATCTTCATGGGTAGGTAGCTCAGTCGGTAGAGCAGGGGCCTGAAAAGCCCCGTGTCGGCGGTTCGATTCCGTCCCTACCCATTCAGATATTTGACAAAAAGATATTAAAGTTATTAAATTATTAGAATATTAGGGCCGCTAGCTCAGCAGGCAGAGCACCGCCCTTTTAAGGCGGGTGTCGTTGGTTCGAATCCAACGCGGCTCATTTATTATGTCCCCATCGTCTAGCCCGGCCCAGGACATCGCCCTTTCAAGGCGGTAACAGGGGTTCGAATCCCCTTGGGGACGTAAAAAAAGGGAGCTGTGCTTAGGAGCAGAGCTCCCTTTTTTATTTTATCTCATAAAATCCAGCCTTTTTAGATTTACAGATAGGACATCTATAGTCTTCCGGTGTTTCTTCAAAAGGAGTGCCTGGTTTTACTTTATTTTTTTCACATCCCTTTTCAGGATCATATATATAACCGCAATGAGTACATCGATAAGATTTCCTTTTTATTTTTTCATTTGACATTCTTATCCCCCCTTAAGAAATTTTATTCATTTTTTGTCTTCTCCATTGTACCTTTTTCACCACACTTAGGACATTTCTGTGGTTTACATCTTCCTTCTTTTGTATATCCACATTTTGAACATTTGAATATTGCCATACCTAACCTCCTAATTCCTATTTTTAATTTATTTTAAATAATAGTTTTTAAAAAATCAATAATTTAAATGATCTTATCTTCCTACCATTTGAGTTCTTACCATACTTTAGTTGCTTACAAAGAAAAAAGGGGCTCTACTTCTTGATAATAAAGAAAAAGAGTAATTTAAATTCCTGCTAAGGAGTTGGCTTGTAATGATAAATAATAAAAAAGATTGTATACATGAAAAATCTCCGGAGCAATATAAAAATTTACAGTTTTCTTGAAATATTCTTAGATTTAATGAATAATTAAAATATGATAAACGAGTTTCTTTTCGCCATACTACTTATTTTTGGAGTGTCAGGACTAATTATTTTCATACTGGGAAAAATTAATATTCCCTCAATAGTTGGATTTTTAATAGCAGGCACTATAATCGGTCCCTATGGCCTAAGCTTAATAAAAGATCCTCATGAAGTAGAAATAATTGCTGAAATAGGTGTAATTCTGCTTATGTTTACTATTGGTATAGAATTTTCAATACCAAGATTAATGGCTTTGAAAAAAGAAGTTTTTCTCTTAGGAACACTTCAAGTCTTAATAACCATATTTACTATAAGTGTTATAAGTCAATTTTTTCTTAATGTTGAAATCAATCAATCAATTTTCTTTGGCTTTATAGTTGCTCTAAGTAGTACAGCAATCGTAATGAAAATTCTTTCAGACAGAGGAGAATTAAATTCACCTCATGGAAAAATTTGTGTGGGGATTCTTCTTTTTCAGGATCTCTGTGTAGTACCTCTCATGCTTTTTACTCAAATGTTATCAGGAAAGGCAGATAGTTACTATAACTTTTTTACTGTAATTCTTAAAGCCTCAGTAATTCTATCACTTGTATTTATATTCTCACGATTAGCAGTTCCATATATACTTCACGAAGTGGTAAAAACAAAAAGTAGAGAACTATTTATAATAGTCACCATCTCTATTTGTTTAGGGACTGCTCTATTTACTTCAAAGATTGGGCTTTCTCTTGCTCTGGGAGCTTTTTTAGCCGGGGTGGTAATTTCTGAATCAGAATACTCAGCTCAAGTGGTCTCTGACATCTTACCTTTTAAAGAGACATTCTCTGGAATTTTTTTTATTTCTGTTGGTATGCTCCTTGATCTTGATTATTTTAGACATCATCTTATGGAAGAATTAATGTTAGTTGGAAATATTTTGATTCTAAAAGCCATAATTATTTTAGTAATTTCATATATTTTTATTCATTCTCTAAGGGTTTCTTTTAAATCTGCTTTTTCTATGGCCCAAATAGGTGAATTCTCCTTTGTCCTTGCTTTTACAGGAAAATCAGTTGGTCTTCTAAATGATGATATGTATCAAAGTTTTATCTCAGCATCGGTAATTACGATGCTTCTAACTCCTTTGATTATCAAGTATTCCCCTAATTTAATTGAGTATTTAATACAAAAAAAACCTTTCAAATATTTAGAAAAAGCTGGAAAAATTAAAGAATCCGAGGGCATCATAAAAAAATCCAATCATGTAATAATAATTGGTTTCGGTTTGAATGGAAGAAATCTCGCGCGGGTATTAAAAGAAACGAAAATTCCTTACGTAATCTTAGAGTTAAATCCTGAAACCGTAAGAAAAATGAAGAAAAAAGGAGAACCTATATACTATGGTGATGGTACAAGTTCGGAGATACTTAATAAACTTGGATTAAAAAGAGCAAAGGTAATTGTTGTTGCAATCTCAGATCCTAATGCCACAAGAAAAATAGTTCAAATAGCAAAAATAGAAAACCCAAAAATACATATAATTGTTAGAACCCGATTTATTTCAGAAATAGAAGAACTTAAACAATTAGGTGCTGATGAAGTGATTCCCGAGGAATTTGAAACTTCTCTTGAAATTTTTGCACGAGTTCTCCATATTTTTAATGTACCTCGAAATAAAATACTTCAGATGATTGAAACAATAAGACAGGAAGGATATGAAATATTGAGAACTCCAGATTTCCCCAGAAGAAGAGCTAACATAGAATGTGTTCTTTTTGAAGGCTTAGAAATAGATAACTTCCAAATAGAGAAAAATTCATGGCTTATAGGTCACTCTCTCAAATCTCTTGATTTGAGGAAAAAAGCAAGAGTGACAGTAATAGCAATTCAAAGGGATAAAGACACTATTTTAAATCCTTCGCCTGATTTAGTACTTCGAGAAGGAGACGTCATTACATATGTAGGCAATAAAAAACAGTTAATTGAAGCTTTAAATTTTTTCCAAGGAAATAAAAGAGAGGAATAAACGGAGAGAGAGGGATTTGAACCCTCGGTGGGGCTTTTAGACCCCACACGCGATTTCCAGTCGCGCCCGTTCGGCCACTCCGGCATCTCTCCAACAATCTATTTTAGCATATTGTCCAGCAGTAATTAAAACTAAAAAATTTTGAAATTATAATATATATTGTTAATTTTCTCTATTCTGTGATGCTTTTCAAATATTCCAAAAGATTATCTTCATTTTTTTCTAAAAAAATACTCAACTCCTCCTTTGTTAGAGGATAGCATATGTCAGAATTTTCTTTATCAACCTTTACAAACATTATTCTCTTAATTTTTCCTTCAAGCACCGCAAGACACATAACAGTATCATCAATAAAAAATTCAAATTCCTCAAATTCTTCAAGCTGTTCAGGCAAGTTTTTACAGATTAAAGAGTATTTTTTTAGATTTTTTGGATCTTTAAAGGTATCTATCTTAATTTTTTTACCAATAAAAAATTTAAATTTTTCCACTTGAAATTCTCAATAATAAGGGGGCTTCTTTTAGCCCCCTAAATGATTTAAATTAGGCTCTTTTATGGCAGTCATTACATTTTGTTGGTGCTGCTTTGCCAATCTCGTTTTCCGCTTTATGGCAATCAATACAGTTTTTGTGATAAGCATCCATAGCCTTCGGAGCATTGCCTTTGGCTTCAGATATGTCATGGCAGGAAATGCATTTCTGTACTCCTTGAGCTGGATTTGGATCTTTGTGATGGCAAAGTTTACAGTCTATTTTGTAATCTTCAATATGTTTTTTGTGTGTAAAATCAACAGGTGGAAACTTTGCACCTTCCCAATGAAGCTTGTAAACATCCTGCATTTGTGCTCCAGCAAGAGATATAGCAAATAAGAAACAGACAGTAATTAATACTATTAAACCTTTTTTGGATCTCACCTTTTTTCACCTCCTTTCATTTCTCTATTTATCAATGCTCTTCATGCTCTTCTTCATAACCTGTGAACATGGCCTTTATATGAGCCATTGGAGTATGTCCAAGAGTTGCAAGATAGAAATGAACTATTATAAAGGCACTGAAGAAAATCCATAGTACCGTATGAATAAGTGAAGCTATTTGAATTCCACCTATTAAAGAGCTCAATGAGGAGAAAAGTTGAGGATCCCAAAGAATTAAACCCGTAATGATTTGTAAGGGTATAAGAACTCCCATTATCATTAAATAGGATATTTGTTGCATTGGATTAAATTTGTTTTCTGGTGAAGGATGATGAGGATTTTTATCACCTATCAATATACCATAACCGTAATACTTTGCCTGTTTAATTGATTTTTTAATGAATTCAACGGGTCTCCAAAAAGGAGGGATATAGATTCTAAATAATTTTCCCGAAAGCACATAGTAAAGAAGCCAAATGAAATAATTAATTAAAAGAATGAAGCCAAGCCAACTGTGAATTTGCACAGCTGTTTCAAAACTCATTAAACCCATAGAATCAACAAATCTTATTTGAGCACCTGTTAAGATGAGAATGATAAAACCTAATGCATTTATCCAATGCCATATTCTTACTGGTAATGGATGAAGATAGATTTTTTTCATTATTTCCCCTCCCTTCTCTTTCTTCTAATTGGTGCTGTTAAAATTCTCAAAGTAATGTGACCTATTGGAACAGCAATACCTCCAAGAAGAGCTAAGATGAAAAGTATGTCAAGAACTTTTATTTTAGTAAGACTCAGTACATAAAAATCACTGATATTTGGTATGGCATAAGCAGAATTTAAAACTTTACCGTCTGTTTCTAATTTGACAGGTTTTGCTCCCTCTTTATTAATCTCAATTTTTGCTTTAAAGGATGAATTAGGATTGTGACAAAAAGCACAGTCTTTTATTGCTTTATCCTTGGATTCTATTTTATGAGCATCATTAGCATTTAAAACGTCTATCCTTCCAGAAAGAGTAGCTTTGGCTCTATCTTTCATTAAATTCATAAATTGCCATAATTCTTCTTGCTGAACTTTTCCATCTTTATTTTGATCGATCTTATTTCTTACCTCTTTCACATCCACATTTAAGTATTTTGCTATATCTTCTTCTTTTATTGGTTTACCTTTGGATTTCTCTACCAAAGTTAAGAAAACAGCTTTATCAGTGTTTGTATGGCAGGAAGCACAAGATGCAGACTTGA